>NZ_BAAGPH010000133.1:0-17687 GCF_054784355.1 Alkalibacterium psychrotolerans
TATGACCTTCTTCTGTAGGCATCCTGTTCGAAAACACATTATTTTGGAAGAAAGTATCTGCCTAATTTAAAAAATGGCAATTTGTTCAAAAAAACAGGTTAAATTTAAAGCTATGAATTATTCAGGAATTTTTATATTTATTATTTTTTTTGACAAATAAATCCCACATAATCTTTTCATCCATAAACCTTCTTCATCCTTTACAATTCTATTAAATTATCTATATTCTCCACTCTGATCTATACACTCAGAAAATCTTACTCATATCCCAAATAATTATATAATGTGCCCCAAAATATTAAGAGTACCTATAGCGACTTACCATTTTTTATTAAACTTAGTTAGGCTATTGAATAGGGTAGTGATCAATAGTACGATGCCCATGCCTATCGCTAAGAACAGGTAGCTTCTTATGGCATAAAAATAAGTTTCAAATGCGCTGCCTTCATCCAAGGCTATTCCGCCCTGATAAAGAAGCTGTCCTAAACATATGAGTAGTAGTACACTCGCTAACAATTGAAGCCAAATTAATTTAGTCATGTTTAATCTCCTTGGATAATTAGTTTACAAACCTGTGTGTCATTACTCACAGTGAAACGTCAAGTCGCTTAGTAAACTATAGCTAATAGAACAGAAGTGAACAGTAGCAAAATAATAGTGACTAAAAAATTTACACCCAGCAAACTCAAGTAAAACGAATCTGTCTTTTTTGAAATAGCCAGTTTATTTACAATGTAATAGGCAATAGAAAAGCCAATTACTGACATGGCGATTAAGTAGTAATAAAGCGGACTAACATCCGAAAAGATGCCTCCTGCCTTATAAAGTTCCCGGAATAAAGGGAATAGATTCCCAGCAGTAGCAATTATGAATATACTGAAGAGATTCCATTTGGGAGAATATTTTTTCCTCGTTTTTTCACTCATCTTTAGTCCCCATTCCAATACTTAATATTTAGTTAAATAATACCATATATATTAGGACCTATATACATGACGTGGCGTAATTTTGATGTGGCTATTTAGAAATAACTAAAAACGGTAAGCAGTTCTATTCTGCCTACCGTTTTTGCATAGTTTAAAAGCAAGTGATGAGCTGGCTTAATCCTGCACTTCCGTTTTTGTAATTAAGAAATAATAGAGTCCAAGCATTCCAGCCATGAGTAAAGCAACGAATATTGCCTGGTAGTCTATGATGAACGAGACTAGATTCATGATTATATCATTAATTGCTGAATTTCCCGCTGAATCTCCCAACGAACGAAAAGCTAGAATGGGTCCAACTGTTATGAATATAAAGAAGGCGATGATTCCGATGATAAAAGCCTTTAACTTGAATCGGTAAACGCCTAAAGCCAAGAGAACAAACAGCAGGCCTCTCATGAATTGATTCACTACATAGCCTATCGTTAAGTAGTCTGCGCTGATAGTTGAAAAATAACTCGATGCGGAATTAGCCCATTCAACTTCCGTGAGTCCTGTAGCAAATGCATATAAAAAAGAGAGTATAAGATAAATAATGACTTGGTTGATGAAGTATTGCTTTCTTGATATCCCAAATCTTAGAGACGTGTCAAAAAACATGAGTCCATCCATAAATGCATATAAAGCTAAAGCAAACGTAAAAGGGATGCTTATGATAGAAATAAGTGCAAGCCACAACGGCTGGTTAAACATAAGCGAGTCAATGTTTGGATTCATTGAGCCGGACGCGAGAAATACTAAAAGTAATACCAGTCCCATAATTCCGTAAGCAATCAAAGCTGAGTAAAAAAATGTTGTTTTTAAATTTGAAAATTGAAATTTTATTGTACGTTCCATAATATCCTCCTTAGTGAGTTTGTTGTTCAACTAATGCGTTAAATAGATTTTGTAAATCCAGTGCTTTCACTTCTCCACCGTTCATCTTAATTTGTTGTCTCTCTTCTTCAGACAACTCATCATAAATGACCTGTTCAACACGGCTACCCAAAGCATTTTCACGCACAACCTCTTTGTCTTTTATAGCATAGTTTGTGATGAGATGAGATTTTGACTGAATGTTTTCTAGCGTATCATCAATCAGTACCTTTGTATTTTTTAAAATGATGACATCGGTTAAGTAATTTTCCACTTCCTGAATTAAGTGAGTCGATAACATAAACAGACGGGGGTGTGTTGCATAATCCTCCATCATGAAGCGGAAGAAGTTTTGGCGGTTGACCGAATCCAATCCATTTGTAGGCTCATCCAAAATAGTTATAGGCGCTCGCGTCGCTAACCCTATTGTATTTTGCACCAAGGTTTTATTCCCGGTAGATAATTTTGAAAATTTATTTTTACCCTTAATATCGAAGCTAGCCAGCATACTTTCGGCATACTCTCTATCAAAAGACTCATACATATTGGCGTAAGCTTTAAGTAAGTCTTTTATCTTCCCTTGGAAAAGGCCATTGTATTTATTGACTTCTCCGCCGACATACACGATATGCTTCAGAGCCTCCGTGTTATTTTTAACATTCTCACCATTTAGTTCAATATCGCCTTCGTAACGGGTAATCATATTAAAAATCATTTTCATCAATGTTGTTTTCCCTACCCCATTACGTCCTAAAATTCCGTATACACCTTCTGTATTCTTAAAGTTTAAATCGACACCATCCAGTACTAACTGTTTGCCATATGTTTTTGTAACATTCTCTAGTTTAATCATCGTACTCACTTCCTATCCATTGGATTAATTCTTCCTTACTAATGTTCAGTTGCTTCGCTTCATACAAAAATTCGGGCAGCAGTTTGTCTTCAAACTGCTTTTTTCGTTTGTCTCTCACGATACTTTTGGCTTCTGGTGTCACAAACATCCCCAAGCCTCGTTTTTTGTACAAAATACCTTGATCAACTAATGCGTTTAGCCCCTTTCCTGCAGTAGCCGGGTTCACATTCAGTTTTTTTGAAAATTCATTTGTTGACGGCACTTTATCTTCAGCAGTCAAGCGGTTGCTGATTACCTCATTTTCAATGAACTGTGATATTTGTAAGTAAATCGGGATTGATGAATCCAATAAAAGACCTCCTTCAACTGCCTTTGTTAAGTGGTTAATTAGTTGACTAACTAACCAAGCAACATCAGTATAGAATATATTTATTTTTATTGCAAGCTTTTCTACAAAAAAAGAATCCAGCTATGTATAAGCCTGAATCCTTCCATCTTGCGAGTCTTATTTTATTATTATCCTTAGCGCTTTTTTCTAGTCTTCCGATTTACAGAATATTTCTTTTTCTTCATCATAAACAGAAACCGTTCCTGATTTGATGTCAAAATACCAGCCTTCAATTTCCAATTCCCCAGCCGCCGCTTTTTCACGTATTTCAGGGAAGCTTTTCAGGTGTTCAACTTGTTCCACCACATTAATCTGTTCCATCAGTCTGGCTTTTGCCAGTTTGTCTTCATGCTGATTGAAGAGTTCCACTTTTTTCTTTACTGTTTCCAGCGGCTTCAGATAGGTTTGGGTGTACGGCAGATTTGTCAATTCACCCCAGCCATTCAAAACAGCTGCACAGCCGCCACAGTTTGAATGCCCGCAGACAATGATTTCTTCCACACCTAAGACATCTACTGCGTACTCAATGGATGACACTGTCGTAATGTCCTGATTGCTGTTTTCGTATGAAGGGACGGTGTTGGCGATATTTCGAATGGTAAACACTTCTCCCGGATCACTATCCACTAAAATTTCGGGACTCACCCTGGAATCCGAACAGGCAATGAATAACGTATGCGGATTTTGCGTGTGTTCCAGATCGCGGTACAGGCGCTCATATTTTTTATAGGTAAATTTTTTGAAGTGGGTCAGGCCCTTTTTCAGTTCGTCTAGCATGTCTTCTCCTCCGAGTCAAATCACTAACCTACACTATACCACATCTTTATAGGTTTAGAGCGAGGAATAAACGAATAGTGCTGATTTTTTGTGACATGTCATTTGTCGAAACTAATGAGCTGAGACCCTCTCATGTACTCGGTTGATAGAAATAACTAAATAAGAAAGAAGAAACGAGACCGATAAATAGAAAGGATACAAAAAGAAAGAGGTAGCCCATTTCATAGTTGATTAAAATAATGGCAAATATGGCTAACATTAAGATTTGGATTGCTTTCATCTATAAAACCATGCGGATTATCTTATCAACCCATTCAGATTTTTCCTCAATATTGACTTTTTCACATAAGTTCCTATGTGTTTTTTTAAATTCAGGTATGAGTTTTCTTAATACTTTTAATATTTCATCAGGTCTTCTACTGCTATGCCAATCTTCTAAAAGTTCAATTTGCCAGCTATCTAACTCGCTTCTTTCGCCTTCATATTTGGACCAGTCACCAAAAGCATTTGGTTGTAATCCTTTATCCATGTACCAAGCAATTACCATAGAAAGTCTCAAATTATCTAAACAATTTAAGGCATAATATATTTCTTTCCTGTTTATTCTACGATAAACTTCATGAACATAAGCAAAGAATTTTGTTCTCCACATCTCTACTTCTTGAGCAGTTGGAAAATAAGATAGTTGCTTGGATTTTTTACATATGTCTTCTATATAGCCTTCTTGATCGCGAACTATTTTAATATTTTTCAGCCACACAGATGGTTGAATGTCCTCTTTTCTATAATAAAATGTATCTACTTTTATAAAGTTATCAAAATGAGCTACACTATAATTTGTCCAAGAAAAATCTTCATAGAATAATACATTACCCCAATTCTCAGGCCTTTTTTTCTTATTCAACCTATAGTCTTCAAACACTTCATCAGTCACTATTACACGAAGATCGATGTCTGAGTATAAATCTGTATTCTGGTTTCCTATTGATCCCCCGTAAAAAATACCTACTACATTTTTATCTTTAGATAAATCTTTCTCGATTTCTTTCAGCATGTTTAAGCGATACTTTGGAATTTTCAAATCTCTTGTAAGATGCTTATTTTCTAAATCATCCATTGCACACTCACTCCTTCAGTATGTGCTTTTCCTTAACGTATTAATCAAAAAAGATTTTAACACGACACTTACTTTTGGGAAAAATTAAATCTCCTAACTTTACCTAGTAGATTTTATGTAATCAACTATTGATGATATCTGTCCGAGGGACTCTGCTAGATTAACGAAAACAACACCTTTACCATTCGGCATACAGGTTATAAACAATGGGAAATCTTTATTATCTTCGTATTCATTGGTTATTTGAATCAAACTCTCCACACTAATAGACTCTTTTGAAAAAGTTGAAATGCTGTCTAGATTCCTTTCAAACTCACTGTATTCATGTAAAACGAAAAACTTTATATCAAACTGTTTATTTATAAAAGCAGAAAACTCAGTCGACAAATCGAGTATCTCTGTTCTGTTTTCATCCCTTCTTTTGTAGTCATTGAAGCTTTCTGATCTTTCTTTTGAAAAATATGCTTCAAACATGCTTTTCTCTTTTTTTAAGGCTTGTTGGTTAAATTCTTCCAGTGTTCGCATCAACTGAATCGTCTCCATTCTATCTGTCTGGATAATCATTTTCTAACATCTGTTCAAGGAAATCTATTTTCACAAAATCTTTATGGTTGTTTTTGTCGCCTCTATAGCTGTCTTTGGAAGAGGCTTTGTAAAGGGCCAAATACTGCTTCGGGTTCAACAGATAGTAGGTCGTGCCCTCTGATTCGTGTAGCTCCAGATCTTCCAGTTTAACTCCAGCAAAATCAGGTAAGGTATCTATACTCCCAAATTCCACAGAAAACAAACCGTCTTTGTAGAACTCGTGCTCATGCAGGTCGATGAGACGGTATCCTAAGTTATTCATCACACTTTTAATGGCTTCCCAGTCATCAATTGAGGTTTCTGGAGGCACTTCCCATCCTCTTTCATCACCCGGAACATGAATATCCAAGTCTTTCGCGTTCCAGTCCTTGCCTGTGACAATTTCCAGACCAACCGACCCCATCAACAAGGGAAGGATACCTAGAGCATTCAGTTCTTTGGCAATAATCAGAAATTCAGCGAATTTTTTAGTCACTTAATCTCCTCATTTATCCTTCAAAACTATTTATTTATATTATAACCATACCATAAGCAGTGGCTAATATACTGACTATATCCCAAAAATTAGATCGCGTTCCCTATACTCTGTCTGCATAAAAGGCTATACTAACGGTAAAGGTGAATAATAACTGGAGGCTACCTATATGACAAAGCAGGCCATTGAAATAGACGTTGCTTATAACGATTACTTTATTGAAGTGTTTACCGTTGATCCAAAAGAAATGAAAAAACTGATTCCCGTTTTGTCAGATGAAAGCCATAAAAGCTTTCAACTTGGAGAAAAAACCTTGTTTAAAAAGGATCTGAACTCAGTATCAATCGCTGGTCACGGACTTGGATTCATCTATATGGATGTGACGGAATAAAACCTAAACACAGTATATATCCCTTTCTTAAATATATCTTTTGTAGTATAATATATACAAAGATATAATAAGGAGGGCTTTACATGCTTTATGATAATGGAGTGACTAATGCAGGGAGTTACAAAATCAGGAAATCAGGAAACAGCGACATTACAACTATTCCAAAGCAAGTGAAAGAGGCGCTGGCTCTAGAAACTGGTGATCAGATTGAGTATATTATCGATGCCAAGGGAAATGTCAGCATGAAAAAAAAGGTAGAGAAACACGACATTGATGTGCTTATTGAAGAAAGCGTCTCACAGTATTATACTTTACTTGAAGATTTGGTTGATAAGTGATGAAAAACCTTACAGCAGAAGACATCATAAAAATCAACGTATACGTCATCAAAACATTTTCCCCAAAAGAACCTATTGGCGTAAAAGATGCGAGTGCTCTGCAGATGTCGGTAAACCAATTAGATCAGGAAGTGTTTGGCAAAGAGTTATATCCTACCGTACTGGAAAAAGCTGCTATACTGCTTATCAACTTGACAAAGAGACATCCATTTTATAATGGAAACAAGCGTACAGCATGGGTTGCGATGGATTTGTTTTTAAAAATGAATGGATACAAAACGTCTTTCCCGACCGAAGCTGGTGTTGATTTTATTCTGAAAGTCACAACATTTAATGAACCCTTTGATGACCTGAAAAATTTTACAGTAGACTATCTCAAGAGTAGTGGGTATGTAGTGAAGGGTTAGAAGAATATGGATAATACAGGACTGTCATTTCCAGATAGTCCTTTTTATTTGTCTATATGTATGATATAGTTTACATTAAGTTAACTTATTTATTCATTCCGGAGGACTACCATGGGCAAAAACCTTAAAATGAAAGCTGCCAGAGCGGGGCTGGACATGTCTCAAAAAGAACTGGCCGATGCCGTCGATGTGACGCGTCAGACCATCAGCGCCATTGAGCGAGGAGACTACAATCCCTCTATCAAGCTCTGCATCCGTATCTGCAAAGCTCTTAACGTGACATTAAACGATTTATTTTGGGAGGAAGACTAGATGAACCAATTTGATGAATACCAGAAATCATTGCGCCATAAATACGGCTATCACTCTTTCATGATTATTCTTGTTTTAGCTATAACTAACTTCAGTCTTCACCTCTTTTATGACTTTCAATGGGGTGAGACGCAAAGTTTGGAGTTTATTCTCTTGTTATTTTTAGCCATTGCTTACTCTATATTTATGAATGTTTACAAAGGAGCCTATTTCGCTAAAAACGAAAAGGCCATAAGGCTAACTTTACTGTTATGCTTCGGAGGTATTTTTAACATTTACCTTTCTTTTTCACCGCATTCACCTTTAATAATAAATGGATTACTTACAACAAACAGCGTTATACTCGTAAGCGGACTGATCTGGCTGTCTATTCCATCAGCTTATTTAACACGAATACTGATGGAGAAAAGACGGAATCGTGAAGAAAACTAATACATCAAAAGTACACGGCTAACCAAAAAACATACGGGGGATGATTGACTGATGATATTTAAAAAGAAACCGACAGCGCTGGATTATAAAGTGGGCTATCATTCTTATGGAGTATTGATTGCTGTATTAATGGGGAATATTTACCTGAACCTGCTTGTTGATTTCCAGTGGGCGGAAACAGTGGAAATAGAATATTTGATGATTGTCTTAGCCTCTATGTCTGTCACGATGATTATCGGCATATACAACAAGGCGCTGCATCAATTTAACCCGCTCTATAGATTCTACGCTTATGCTTTGGTCCTGTTTGGTATGTATTATGTGTATCAGTCCTTTATTTATGAAAGTCCTTTTGTCGTCAATGGACTCCTGACTATATCGGCCGCAATCCTACTCTTCGGTTTGATGATTATTCTTTCAGCAGTAACCTACTTTGTCCGGTTGCTGGTAGATAAAATAAACGGAACCCAAAACTAGCCCTTACGCATTCATTATAAATTGAAACTGACCACCTTTTAGGAGGAATACATACTAATGAAACAATACGATGAATACCAGAAGTACTACAATTATAAATACGGTTCACACTCTTTCAATATTCTCATGCTATCTATCCTTATCAATTCATCGTTGGCAACGTTTGAAATCCAGTGGGCTGAGACAAGAGAGTTGGAATACGCTTTGCTTGTCTTCCCAGCGCTTTATTATTCCCTACTGATGAATATTTACAAAGGAAGTTACTATAAAAAGAACAGTTTATCCGCCCTAAACTCTTTCTTTCTTGGCTTATGGGGAGTGATTTTCAGTCTCTGGATTATCTTTATGGGTCCAGATATATTATCATCCAGTGGACAGGTTACGTCTGGCATTGTTCCTCTTCTATTAGGTTTGATGTGGGTTTGCGGGGCGACCGTACATGCTATTGCATCTTTAATCGAAAATAAAAAAGACTAGGTTTTTATCAGTCATGACCATTAACTTAACTAGGAGGAACTCACATGATGAACCAGTACGATGAATACCAGAAACAGATGCGTTATAAATATGACTCACATGCCTTTATGCTTTTGATAGTCCTTGTGTTTGCGAACTTTATGTTCACTTATTTTAATGACTTTCACTGGGCAGATCCCATTGGCTTGGAATACTTGGTGCTATGTTTCGTAGCCGTCACTTATTCCGTTTTAATGTACATTTACCGAGGCGCGTACTTTACAAAGCGTCAAAATGGCAAACTCTATGCGGGACTCTTTTTTGGTACTGGGCTATTGAATTTATATACTGGCTTGTCTTCCAATTTTCCAATTTTTGTTGACGGAAAACTGACTTTTGACATAATCATGCCTATATCGGGTCTCATTTTCATACTAATCTCTCTGGCTTATGTAGCTAAACTGTTGAGTGAAAAACGTAAAGAAAACAGCGAAGACGATTTAGATGACGACTGATTTTAAGATGTAATCTATTGAAGGAGGACTTATTTGTGGAAAAATTTGATGAATACCAAAAACACCTCAGGTACAAGTATGGCTCACGTGCGTTCGCACTCCTTACTTTTCTTAATTTTTTAAATTATATGCTCAGCAGATATACTGATTTTCAATGGGTAGAATCAAGAGAAATGGAGTTTATGCTGATAAATTTCATAGCCATTTCCTATGCCATTACGATGTATGTCTATCACGGAGCTTACTTTAAAAAATATCAGAGAGGAATGCTATATGCTTTTGGTTTCTTGATATTTGGTCTAGTAAATTTATTTGAACTCATCTCGCCATATACTGAAACACTATCTGATGGCAGATTGACGGACAGCTCAGCTATAAATGCCAGCCAGCTCATATGGCTTTTTGGGCCGCTTGCTTACTTTGCCCGATTCTTTGTCGATAAGCGCAGAGATGCGAAAGAGGAAAAAGAAGCGTAAACTGATGGAATCAAATAGATTGAATTTATAGGGGGAGTTAGTCATGTCAGAGTCAATTTTAGCTATAACGGGGCCGACTGCGGGGATTGGGTACGGGGCTGTGAAAGTTTTAGCACAGTCTTTTGACCGCATCTTATTGTTGAACCGGAACATGGGAAAAGGGGAAAAGTTGAAGGAAGAACTCTTGGAAGCACACGATGATGTAAAGGTGGCTGTGATTAAGTGCGACTTGAGTAATCTTGCTTCTGTCCGGTCAGCCGCTGAAACAATTAAAGAGCGCTACACCCATATCGACTGCCTGATTAACAATGCAGGCATGTTCACAAATGCAAAAAAAGAAAGCCCGGATGGCTACGAACTGATGATGGCGACGAATTATTTGGGTCATTTTCTACTGACACATGAACTGCTTCCGCTAGTATTAAACAGTCCACGCAAGCAAATTATTGTTGTTACCTCAAATGCCTATAAGGCCGCACCAATTACAGAACCTTTTTTCAACCCTAAACGCTTTTCAATGGTGAAAAGTTATGGTCAATCGAAGTTAGGTACGCTTTACTTGGCTCAGGAACTGCATGAGATGTATGCCAAAGAAGGCTTGAAAACGACAGCGGTACACCCCGGTCTGGTCGCAACCAATATCGGAAAAAACAACGTGGACCCGAGAATAGAAAAACTAGTCTTTAAACTGCTCAAGCCCTTTTCCGCAACCTTAGAAGAAGGGGCTCTGACTGTCGTCTCAGCTGTTAACAACCCGGATAAGTATGCCGGCGTCTTTTCTGATAAAGGCGAGGTCAAGCCTGTTGAGGTGCATGGCAGCGACTTTGTGATGCGTCGTCGCTTTATTGATGCAACATTGGAGGAACTCGGTTTACCCCCTCTATAGTTTAGACTTAACCAGTGTTTTTAGAACCGGTAGAACCTCTTCTTCAAACCAGGGGTTCTTTTTCATCCAGCCGAGATTCAAGGGACTCGGGTGCACGAGCGGCAAGTAAGCCGGCAAATACTGGTCGAACTGCCTGACGGTTTCAGTTAGATTCTTCTCCCTCTCCTTGCCCAGATAATACTTTTGAGCGTAGCTTCCGACTAAAATAATCGTTTCGATATTCGGCATTTCTTCCAGAAGGAGGGGGTGCCATTTTTGTGCAAAATCTTTTCTGGGCGGCATGTCCCCGGACTTCGCTTTGCCGGGATAATAAAAATCCATCGGCAGATGTGCGATTGCTGAGGTCTCATAAAAGACTTCCCGTGAAATGCCCATCCACTCGCGCAAACGATCCCCACTTGGGTCATTCCAGAACAATTGTGTCTCCTCAGCTTTTCGTCCAGGAGCTTGACCGACAACCGCAATGCGTGCGTCTGTGGAAGCTTTGAAAAGCGGCTCGATGTTTCGACTTGTAAAGGCTTCGTTCATCGGATCAGCGATGATTTGGTGTTTGATTTCTTGAAATCTATTCATTTACTGCAAGAACCCCTTTTAAAAAGTTTTGTGGGAGTGTTTCTAATATTAGCGGATTTTAGTCAGTTTTTTTCAGACTGTCAATGTGCTGAGTATGCCATAAACACAGTTTATTTGACAAGTCTGAGTGTTTCTCGCGAGATTTAGTGGTAGGTAGCCGACTCAGTAAATACTTTTTATCTCAGTTGGCTGGCCTGCGCTCTAGGTGGTCGACTCACCTCATCAAGCTCCTCTCAGTCGGCTAGCCTTAGCCCAGGTGGGTCGACTCACCTCATCTGGCTTATCCCAGTTGGCTAGCCTCAGCTCAGGTTGGTCGACTCACCTCTTCAAGCTTCTCCCAGTCGCCTAGCCTCAGCCCAGGTGGGTCAGCTCACCTCTTCAAGCCTCTTCCAGTTGGCTATCCTCAGCTCAGGTGGGTCAGCTCAACTCACCAAACTTATCTCAGTTGGCTAGTCTTGCACATCAAGAGTTCATTTGCCTGTGATAATAGGAAATCCCCGCCATTTTTGGGCGGGGATCTCATTTTTAAAGAGCTCTGAAGAATGAAAAAGAAAGCTCGATAGCTTTCTTTCTTTTTGCTTAGTTTTAACCCAAAGCCACGTCCAAGACCATCATCACGGTGAAGCCGATCATCAGCCAGATTGCTGACAAGTCTTTGTTGCCATTTTCCTGAGAGCCGGGAATAACTTCTTCAACGACAACGAAAATCATCGCGCCAGCAGCAAAAGCCAAGGCATACGGCAGCAGGGGCTCAACTAAATAAACTAGCCACAACCCTAGCAGTGCGGATACCGGCTCAACCGATCCGGACAACTGACCGTACCAAAATGCGCGTCCGCGAGACATCCCCTCTCGCCTCAAAGGCATGGAAACCGCCGTTCCTTCAGGAAAGTTCTGCAGGCCCATGCCAATGGCCAGCGTGACTGCTCCAATGAGCTGGGACATATCGCCCGTCAGCGCCATCGTTCCAAAGGCCACGCCAATCGCAAAGCCTTCTGGAATATTATGCAAGGTAATCGCTAGAACCAGAAGGGTGCTTCTCCGGTAGCTTTCCGGGTGGCGCCCCTCTGCTCCTTCTGTATATGTTTCAGAATAGTCCTCACTGAGTGCCGGGTGCAAGTGCGGCAGCAACTTATCGACGCCCCACAGGAAAAATCCTCCCGCCATGAAGCCGACCGCTGCCGGAACCCACGACGGCAAGGGACCCGTTTCAGCCATCGCAATAGCCGGTTCCAATAGCGACCAGAAACTCGCCGCAATCATTACCCCACCGGCAAATGCCAGCATCCCGTCCATCATGCGCTGATTAACCCGTTTCGTCGTAAAGACAAGACCCGCTCCCGCAGCTGTCATGCCCCACGTAAACAAAGTCGCCAGCAGTGTCTGCATGGTCGGACTCAATTCCACAAACCAATTCCACATCGTCATCTCTTCCTATCTATTCTATGTACTGTATTTAACCTTATTATACTCTTTATTGTGAAAAGGTGTACCTTTTTTCACAAATCAAAACTCATTAAACTTTTCAATAAAACGTGTCATCAGATGAACATTTGTACCTGAACACTTGTAAAAAGATAGAAAGGATGGACAGTTACACGCCGCATTCGTTACACTAAAAGAGTAAAGATAAATCGCTTACACTATTTTCAAGCAGGAGGCTGTTTCATGACTCAGTTATCAACAATCATTCTAGATTCATTGCGCTTATTTATTGGAGAAAAAGTGCCCCAAACATACTATGAAGATACTTATGTTAAAAATATTAAACCGGTCCACGCCGTCGCATTACCGGTAACTAAAGACGAAGTGCAGGCACTCGTTCAGTTCGCCATTGAAGAGGACTTGAAAATACTGGCTCGCGGCGCCGGGACTGGTGTAGCTGGTGCCCAAGTGCCAATTGAAGGCAACGAACTCATCATCGATTTGCATATGATGAATAAGATTACCGAACTGGATGAAGAAACCCTGACACTGACGGTTGAACCTGGCGCACTGGTCGGTGAGATTCACCATTATGTGGAAAGTAAAGGTTACTTCTATCCACCGGATCCCGCATCCAAGCATTCCACTATTGGCGGCAATGTGGCGACTAATGCCGGAGGGCTGCGTGCAGTCAAATACGGGACCACCCGCGACTACATCAGAGAGCTGACCGTCATTCTCCCCAGCAGTGAAGAGATGACGCTAGGCAGCAAAAACATTAAAAGCAGTTCAGGCTATGATTTAAAGGATTTGTTTATCGGTTCGGAAGGGACTTTAGGCATCACGACTGAAATTAAGCTGAAGCTGATTCCTCTACCTAAAGCTAGCGTCTCCATTCTTCTTGCCTTTGACACCGTTCAGGAAGCGACCGACGCAACCTTAGCCATTCTGACGAGTGGGGCTGACCCATCGGGAGTGGAACTCTTTGAGCGCCAAGCCCTTCGCTACGCAGAACAGAACCTCGGTTATCCACTGAAATCTCAAGTCGGAGAAGCCTATCTATTGATGACACTTGACGGAAATGATCAGGCTGACTTGAGTGTTCGCGCAGAACTAATTGAGCAGATTGCCAAAGAAACAGCGCTTGAAAGCCACGTACTAACCGAAGAAGAAGCCCTTAAAAACTGGGCGCTGCGAGACAACATTCTACTGGGTCTGACGGACTTTACCGAGTTTGAATTGCTGGACGAAGTCGTACCTATCAATAAATTCGCCGAACTGATTGAAGCCACCAAACAGATGCAGGAAACACATGGGCTTAACGTATTAAACTTTGGCCACGCCGGTGACGGCAATGTTCATACCCTTCTGATGAAAGACTACTTAAGCGAAGAGGAATGGACGAGAAGACGAGCTGCCCTGCTGAAAGACTTGTACCAGAAAGTCGCCGACTTAGGAGGCCTGCCTTCTGCAGAACACGGCATCGGTATCGTCAAAAAAGAGTACATGGAAAGCATGACCGATGACGTCAACCTGAAGTATATGCGGGCGATTAAGCAGGTTTTCGATCCGGATAACCGCTTGAATCCCGGGAAAGTGTTTTAAATACTGAATAATGAATGTATAAAAAATATAAAGTCGACCTCTTTTATAATGATTAGAGGCCGACTTATTTGTGTTAAATAGCTATGCTTCAATTTTTATATCACGTTTAAAAATAAAAAACCACAACTATCCTATAAGCATTATCGATCAAAACCATAGAATGAAAACATATTACATGATACATTCCTCAATTTATAATCACTATATGTACCACATTCCGATGCCTGTTGCTAATAGAATAAGTAAAGTCACAAAAAAACCTACCCAAATCCATAGAATCACTCGACTTACTTTTTTATACATAGTGTTAGGTCTTGCACATATACATACAAATGAAAAAGGAAGACTAAATAACAATGTATTTAATTGGAGAAGACCACTAATAGTAGTTAGCAAAAAAAGAACAAAGGCTAAACGTTTTTGTTCTAAAGCTCTATAAACGAATTGGTTCAGCAATACATTCACTGAAATATCAGAATGGGTTATTTCAGTACCAGCTGGACGTAATTCATCATGGATTACTTCTTTTCTGGGTGTCTTAGAATGTTCAAACTGATGGTGCAATAGGTCCTCAATGCCATAATCGTCTTTCAAAAGCCAGTCAAAAGATACATCAAACAGTTCACTTACCAACTCTAAATTATATGCTTCAGGTCTAGTTACATTATTTTCCCATCTTGATATGGTCTGGCGTTCAACAAGCAATTGCTTAGCCATATCATTTTGCGAATACCCTTCTCTTTTTCTAAGGTATCTAATTTTTTCTGATAAGAGCATATTGGCACCTCGTTATTATATTTTAATATACTATAACATATATAAAACCACCCTTTATAGTCTCTTTTTACCGATGATTCATTAAGGTAACAGGTGGTTTCTAGGGGGAAACAGCTTGTTACTTACATAAAAAGGATAAAGCAGTATAGTTGTTAATGAAGGAGGTTGAAGGATTAAATTTATAGTTTCCTATAAATATAAGTATAGAAAACTAAAACTAGTACATTGGAGGAATTTATTATGAAGAAAAAAATAGTTGCTTTTGTATTGTTTCTTTCCCTATTGTTGGTAGTTTCTTTAACGGGAAATAACATGGCACATGCCGAAGAACATATAGATTTAAAGTTAACAGTTGAGGATTATAAATCTTTTTTACTAGACAATGACCTAGAAGTTTATCAAGAATTTAGTGATTTGAATTCTGAAGAACAAAAAGAGTTTGTCGATATAATAAGTGATCCCAAAACGTATAAGAACGATGAGAACTGGGAAGTGGAAGAAAGGACAGAAAAGGGCACCAATACTTTGAATCCTGAAAACTTTTCTTCTTTAAGTAATACTCGAACATACACTAGATATAGGGACTATAATATGACTATAATGGGTATCACAGTCACAGGGTATAGAATATCTGTTAGGTATGAGGTGAATAGTAGTAGGGTCAGTAGGATATTATCACGATCTGCTACGGTGGAAAGAAGGTTAAATCCATTGGTGCAAACTGCCCAGACTAGTTTGAATGCCTACATATCTAATAATAGAGCAAATGTAGAAGCAAGTTTTCATTATAGTATAGGACCCATTAGCGGATTGTCTGCACAAATAGGGACACTAAGAGGACACATTGCATATAACGAAAATGGATCGTTAATGAGAAATGCATGGAGAAGGGATTAGTTATGAAAAGAAGCCATAAAATTATCTATTCAGTCTTAATCATTATTATATTACTCATGCTTATCGGATTGGTGCAGTGGTTCGTACCACATTTATTTTAGCCTACAATTAAAAGTTTGTTTATTTCTTTAACTGAATATTACCGTTCAAGAATCTTAAAAGCCTCTCATTCCTATTGAACGAGAGGCTTTCTTATTTTACTGATATTTACCTAGCCTTTACTTGTACAACGGTAGACGTGTGGTTAAATCGCGTACTTCTTTCTCGACTTTAGCGAGTCTTTCTTCGTCTTCCTTAGCAGTCAATGCTTCCACAATCAGTTCGGCTATTTGTTTGCACTCCTCTTCTTTAAAGCCACGAGTCGTCACAGCCGGTGTCCCGATGCGAATACCGCTCGTTTTGAAAGGCCCTAATGTATCAAAAGGAATCGAGTTCTTATTTACCGTAATCCCCACTTCATCAAGCAGTTTTTCAGCCTGTTTGCCGTTAAGCCCAAAGTCAGTGACTTCCATCAGTAAAAGATGATTATCTGTTCCGCCACTAATTAAACGGCCTTTCGACTCTTCAAACACCTCAGCCATGGCGCGGGCATTGGCCTTGACCTGTTTCATGTAATCCTTGAATTCCGGCTGCATCGCTTCTTTAAAGGCAATCGCTTTGGCCGCAATCACGTGTTCCAACGGTCCGCCTTGAATACCTGGGAAAATCGCACTGTTCAATTTCTTGCCGAACGCCTCTTTTGCCAAAATCAGACCACCTCTTGGTCCGCGCAGCGTTTTATGCGTCGTGCTGGTGATGACGTCTGCATAAGGAACAGGATCAGGATGTTCACCTGTCGCAATCAGTCCGGCGATGTGAGCCATATCCACCAACAAAATCGCTCCGACTTCATCCGCAATCTCTCTAAATTTCGCAAAGTCGATCGCTCTCGGATAAGCACTGTAGCCCGCAATAATCATTTTAGGCTTGTGTTCCAAAGCCAGCTTTCTCACTTGTTCAAAATCAATCGTTTCTGTTTCCTTATCCACTTCGTAAGGGACGACATTATAAATTTTGCCGCTGAAGTTTACAGGTGACCCATGCGTCAAGTGACCGCCATGATTCAAGTCCATTCCCATGTAAGTGTCACCCGGGTTAAGAAAAGTCTGGAAAACAGCCATATTAGCCTGGGAGCCGGAATGTGCCTGAACGTTCGCATACTCTGCCCCAAAGAGTTCTTTTGCGCGCTCGATGGCCAGATTTTCGATGATATCCACGAATTCACATCCGCCATAGTAGCGTTTGCCCGGATACCCTTCTGCATACTTGTTGGTCAACACACTGCCCTGCGCATCCATAACCGCCTGAGAAACAAAGTTCTCCGATGCAATCAGTTCAATGTTCTCTTCCTGTCGTTTCTTTTCCAACGCAATCGTATCGAATACTTCCTGATCATAAAACGTATCTGCCACTAGTCATTCGCTCCCTTTTAGTAAAGACTTTGTTTCTTGCAGTATAGCATAATTGGACGTGTTTTTGAGAAGAATATTCAGCTGATTAGAAAACGCTTACTTTTTATTTTTTTAGTTTGTCAAATTAAGCTAGACAATGTCCAATCTGGTACATGTTCCAAAAATACTTCAACTGGTGTTTTATAGTCTAACGATTTTCTAGGTATTCTATTTCTTTTGTTAGCGATTGACGAGGC
>NZ_BAAGPH010000134.1:0-18508 GCF_054784355.1 Alkalibacterium psychrotolerans
TACCTTTACCATAGCAGAATGGGGTTCTTTTTTCATCACTTAAGGGGTGAAACTAAAAAAGTAATTATCAGACTGCCGTTAGGCAGTTTCATACGGTTTCAATTAAAAAGTATGAATTATTCAGGAAATTGCAATTACAGTGCTTGGAGTTATGGTGTGCTAGCAGATGAACTGGCCGACCTAACACTAAAAGGAGTAAAGACGGCTACAGCATCGGCCTATGATCTCTATGAAGTTGATGGGGATTCTCTACCCGAAGTAGGAGAGTGTAATATTATACTAAATGGGAGTGGCGAGGCTATTTGTATTACAGAGACCACCAATGTAGAAGTTATTCCCTTCCATGCAGTTACCAAAGCGCATGCTTTCAAGGAAGGCGAAGGGGACCGGACGCTCAGCTACTGGCGCAGAGAACACGAAAAATTATTTAAGCAATGGTTTGAAGAAGTGGGACTGACTTTTAATCATGAATCACGGGTTGTCTGTGAAACGTTTGAGGTAGTATACAGTTAGTACCAATGATTTTTCTGGTCTTTAACTTTGCTAATATATACTAACAGTACAGTTTACGTATAATAAGACCCTGATTATGAAGGAGACTACATACATGAAAAATAAAAAATTAAGAAAATCAGTAGACAACAAATCAATTGCCGGAGTCTGTGGTGGGATTGCCGAATATTTCGGGCTAGCACCGACAGGAGTGAGATTGGTTTTTCTGCTTACACCAGGACCGTTTATGCTGATTCTTTATATCATACTAGCCAATACACTTCCAGAAGGCATAGAGTATTTGTGATGCAAAACTTTCTAAAATTATTTTTCCTAACTTGAATAAGATGCAAAGTTAGCTCTCTTAAAATATGATTTAACTGCTTTGCAACCTGTAGTTGCGGTTATTCCACGGTTAAGTGATAGATATAAGCAAGTATTTACATTATCATAAGTGTCATAATCAAGCAGAAGGAGTAATCTCATGTTCAATGAAAAATTAAAATCCTTAAGAAAAGACCATTCACTGTCTCAAGAAGACTTAGCAGAGAAGTTAGCTGTCTCCAGACAGACTATATCAAAATACGAACTAGGAGATGCCACACCGGATTTAAAAAGGTTGAGTGAATTAGCTGAATTGTTCAATGTATCTTACGATTATTTATTAGGTGATACGGCTACAAATGAAGAGAAACAGGCACTCAACTCAGTCACCAACAAAATCACAATCAAAAGTAGTGACTCTACTACTATGGCCAACTACTATAAATTCAAAACAGGCAAGGTATTTAAACCAAAAAAACATCAGCCCTATGGCTCATTAATTGGAGTATATAAGGAAACTTTTTGGGGTGAATCTTCTGATGTCTTGGGTTATTACGCTAGCAAAGAAGCTATAGATAAAGAACTGGAAGCCATTTTTTCTGCTTTATCAAAAGGTGTTTCAACCTACGAGCTGCAATTCAATGTAGAAGTGGACTCTAGACTGTCCATAATAGATTAGATAGTGTGAACAGGAAAAAACCTTGATTACTCAAGGTTTTTTATTTTCACTATTTATTTTGCAAGGTAGTTCACCTGTAAGAATAAGAACTACCTCATTCTAAGTACTTGTTGAACGAATTGGTTAATATTTCAAAAGATAAGACTAGAAAATCGAAAAGATAACTGTTCCAATCAGATCCAAAACTTCCTCTATCAACCTTTTTGATGAATAGCTTAACTCTTTTAGATTTTTCATTCGGGATACCTCCATGTTTTTACTGCTGTTTTTTCAGTGGTCGAGTGTATAGGGTATAGGCAAATAAAGTGGCTGCCCAGATACTGATCAGAGCAGCGGTGTAAGTATCGCCTGTAAAAATAAGTATAAGTAATTGAACAAGAGACAGTCCTGCCAGTGCCGGCGTCCATCTTAGCTGCTTCTTTCTAACTTCTTGCCAATCAAACTGCTTTTCTTTGTTCCACAGTTTTCGTATCTGGTATTCTCTATTGATGCTCAACAACGTATCCAAGCCTTTTTTTGCCGCGTAGTACTGAATACTGGAAAAAAGTATGGTCAGCAGTAAAATAGCCATCAAGCCATTATAGCGATTGAGTTCAATTAGATTAAAACCATCTACTATAAGCGCTAAGGGGGGGAGTGTCAATAATTATGTGTAAATGAAGTGCTCCTTCTATAAAATCGATTTATTAATTTGTTAATCTTTCAAACATTTTTTCTAGCTCTGCTTCAGCTTGTTGGAAGCCGCGGTGAATCCGTGTTAAAAACTTCTGATTGTACGTATCAAAATGGGAAACCAAAAAGCGATCCATAGATTCTTCATTCTGAAATTGCTCTTTACGTCGACTATACTTTTTAATTTGTTTATTAAAGGATTCAATCAAATTAGTGGAATACAAGCTCCTACGGATTGATAAAGGGAAATCGTAAAATGTAAGTAAGTTATCATTTTCTAGAATAGACTTGGCCAGTTTAGAGTAGCTACTGCGCCATTTTTCTGAGAAAGCAAGGCGAGCTTCAAGGGCCGTCTCTCGTGAATCTGCTTGATAAATCGTCTTAAAGTCTTCGCATATTTCCTTGCGATCAGCGACGCGTACTTTACTAGAAATGTTGCGAGAAACATGGACACAACAGTGTTGGTAAGCTGCTTGAGGAAAAACGTGATGAATCGTATCTTTAATACCCTTGAGACCGTCGGTCACGAAAAGAAGAACATCATTGACACCACGGTCGGATAAATCTTCCAATATCTCTTTCCATGTGACGGTCGATTCATTAGGGGCAATAGCGTATCCTAGGACTTCTTTGGCACCATCTGGTCGAATTCCCACCGCAATGTGTATGGCTTCTTTCTCAACGGTTTTCCGCTTCAAAGGAATATAGGTAGCGTCCAGATAAATGACTGCATAATGACTGTTTAGTTTACGCTTTTTGAACGCTGATACTTCTTCAGTAAAGACTTTAGTCATATTGGACATCGTTTGTGGTGTATAGTGATGACCGTACATTTTCTCAATCAAATCAGCAATTTCAGACATGGTTATACCTTTTTGAAAAAGATGAATGACGGTTTCTTCTAACGTGCCATTGGTTCGCTTATATGCAGGAAGAGTCTGTTGTTTAAATTCACCGTTGCGGTCGCGCGGAATCTGTAGATGAAGTTCGCCGTATTCTGTCTTGACCGTACGGTCATAGGACCCATTGCGTGAGTTCCCTGAATGGAAACCAATCCGATCATACTTTTCGTAATCCAAAAAGGCAGTCAGCTCTGTTCTCAGGAGCGTATTTACGGCTAATTCCAAGTGCGAACGGAATAATTCGTTCAAATCACCTTTTGTAGCTAGAGTCTGTAAGATATCTGTAGTAAGATTGTTCATAGGGAAGTCCTCTTTTCTGTGAATTTAGTGTGGTAACTCTATTCTACAGAAGGGACTTCCTTTTTTCTATTTACACAAAATATTTTACACTCTCCTAAGGGGCCCAGAATTCCAACAAATAGATAGACTTTATGTTTAAAAGACAGCTTTTTCATATCTATTCCTCTTCTTCTATCGGCAGTTCTGTGGTGACCGCAAGATGCAGATCAGAAGCCAGGTAGCGGCCAACCACACCAAAGTCTTTCTCCTCGGTGTAATAGCCGATTTCTTGAATAACCATATCGTCACTGTCCATAAATAATAAGCGGTAGTCAGGGTTAGGAATATCCATATTTGCAGTTGAAGCGGAATTGGCAGACTCCAATTCCTGAACCAAGGTCTCGATAAAAGAAACGTCAGTAATTGTCGTGACCAGTTCGTCTGAATCATACGTTCTGACTTCTATAGACGCAACGTTATCTGCTTCATCGCCAAATAAATCATTTGATTGGCAGCCGGTTAGCAGTATAAGAGAAAGTAGTGCGATAAACAGCAACTGCCCGGTTTTATTTCTAGTTTTGCATTTCACTTTAATCACCCTTCTTATTTCCTATTCAAAACTGATAAAAATTAGTCATAACTCACTCTATCTAAAAACAGCCCTTGAGCTGGAACGGTTAAGCCCGCCTCGCTTCTGACGCCACTTTCAAATACTTCGTCAATGCTGTCCAAATCTAAAGTGCCGCTGCCGATTTCTAAAATCGTACCGGTCAAAATGCGGACCATTTTATGCAGGAAGCTTTTTCCTTTAAAGGTAAAGTGAAGCATACTGCCTTCTTTTTCGATGGTGATGCTGTCGAGCGTGCGGATGGTGGATTTCTTTGACTTCTTCAGCGCGGAAAAGCCGATAAAATCATGTTTGCCGATCAGTTTGTCGCAGGCCGCCTGCATTTTTTTCATATCCAGCTCTTCAGGGTAGTGAAAGCTGTAGTTGCGCTCGAAAGCTGATGGGATAGCCTGGTTCCATACGTAATAGCTGTACTGTTTTCCAGTCGCATTGTAGCGGGAATGGAAGCGGTCGTGCACTTCTTCCAGTTTCTTCACAATAATGTCTTGAGGCAAGTTGTTGATCAGAATTTCCTGCATGGCATCAAGTTCCATATCAGATTCCGTTTTAAAATTAGCGACCTGACCTCTGGCATGCGTACCGGCATCTGTTCGACCGGACCCGACAATTTCTGTTTCCGTCCCTGTAATTTGAGTCAGAATGTGTTCGATTTTTCCTTGAATTGTTTTGTCGGTGTGCCCAAGCCTTTGCCAGCCCTGATAGCGGCCGCCGTCGTATTCAATGGTGAGTTTGATGTTTCGCATAGTATCCCTCTTAATCGTTAAGTATTTTAAATCTATTGTTTTTGGAAATGATCTTAGACAATCGCGTCACTACCTCTATGATATACTAAAAGGGAGTTGATTACACGCCAATACAAGAAGGAGAGAGCTGCAATGTCGGATAATTCAACATACAGAAATGGCACGTTTATATTACATATGGGAAGTGAAAAATGGCATCAGGCGTCGGCTTTCTTTGTTCGCATGGAAGTGTTCGTTCTGGAAAGAAATATTCCGCTTCAAGATGAGTTTGACCACCAGGACACAGATGAGAGAGTGTATGCTGTTATTTATGATGGAGACAAACCAGTCGCTACTGGCCGGATTATAAAAGAAGATGAGACAATCGTTCGCCCAGGCCGTATTGCAGTGCTGAAAGAGTACCGGGGCAAAGGATTGGGTGAGTGGATCATCAAAGAAATAGAAAGGTATTCAATTAAAGAAGGCTGCACTCAGTCAGTCATTCACGGCGAGTTGAGTGCGGCTGGCTTTTACGAAAAGCTGGGCTACACCCGAACATCTGATGTCTACGAAGAAGACGGCGTGCCCTGTGTGACATTGGAAAAAGAACTTGAAAAAACACAATAGACGTTGCTGTATAACAATAAAGGAGCAACTTGAATGATTATTGAATACGAGACATGTTATGAAAATAGAGTAGAAGAACTGCTCAAAGAGAGTAAAATGCGGATGGTTTGGGGTGAAAAGGCACTGAGAACCTTTGTAGCTGTAGAAGGCGAAGAAGTAGTTGGGATAGCTGGACTTTATTCCAATCAACTTCACCCTAATAGGAGTTACATTAATGTATACATCAACCCTTATTACCGGAGAGAAGGATTAGGAACAAAATTAGTTAATGAATTAAAGCAGGCTTCTAGAAAGAATGATTTTCAAGCTTCTGTTTTATCACAAGATGAATCTAGCGTATATTTCCTTAAAGGACTGGGCTTCAAGAGGGCCAGAAAATCCTTTACTCCTGTCATAAATAAAAGAATTGAAGAAATAAATGGTTGTGACTCCATGACTGTGAAAACTGTCGAAGCAGCAGGTGCTAAACACAGAAAAGAATTAACTCAACTGCATTTAACCAACTATATATTATGGCATGAAGAGATTAACCCCCCTTAATAAAGCTGTTTCCATATCCGAATGGCAGAGTCTTATCTTTAACGAGCTCGATGAGACAAATTCAAGATTACTTATTGAAAATGAGAGAGTTAAAGCCTATTTGCTCTGTTATGAGACGGGAGATGCTAAAAAAGTGGAGGTAGGGTATGTCGGGGGTGAAACAACTGCTCAAATACCGTCCTACCTTAGTTTTTATATATCTGTCTTGGATGAATTGATTGATACTTTTGAAACTATTGAGATCGAGGCGGACGATGTGGATCCTTTTGCATTTGCAGCCTTGAGTTGCTACGAATATGATGAGACTGATTCACTGGACACCTATATTTTAAATAGTTGAAAACAAAAGGTGGAACACAAATGATTGAATTTATACCCATACAAGAAAATAACTTTAGGGATGTTATTGAACTTGAAGTTACGGAAAGTCAGAGCAAGTTTGTTGCACCAAATGTGAGGTCACTTGCAGAGTGTTACCTGTATAGAAAAAACCAGGATGTCTTTCCTTATGCGATTCAAGACGGTGAGACAGTTGTCGGTTTTATACTTATTGATTTAGACTTACCTGAAAAAGAAATAATGATATGGCGAATGATGATAGATAAATACTTTCAGGGAAAGGGATACGGCAGACAAGTCATACAGAAAGTCATTGAATATGCCAAACAAGAACCTGACTACACCCTGCTCATCGCAGACTACGTCAAAGGTAATGACGTAATGGGGAACCTATTGAGGGATATGGGATTCAAAGATCACTCTTTTAATAAAGAAGACAATGAATTTGTCCTTCATTATTCTTTAAGCTGACAATGTAAATATACTTTTTAGTAAAACCATGTTTAATAGCTTCATTGGACACAAGTAAGCAATTTCGGTCAGGCTTTTTATCTAGTATCTACTTATACTATAAGTGAGGTGAGACAATTGGATTATTTTTCACTGATTCAAAAAGCTATTCAGTATATGGAAGACGAGCTTCTGGAAGATATCAGCTACAGTAATGTTGCCAAGCATGTTTACTTGTCTAATTATCATTTTCAGAGAGTTTTCAGCCTAATTACAGATATCACGCCAGGGGAATATATTCGCAACAGGCGCTTGTCGCTGGCCGGACAGGAGATTACTCTATCCGAAGTGAGCATAGGTGAGATGGCTTATAAGTACGGCTACGAGTCACCCGAGAGTTTTTCCAGAGCCTTCAAACGATTCCATGGTGTTTCTCCAAGTAAGGCAAAAAAAGGAAATGTCCAGCTGAACAGCTTTAACCGCCTCGTTATCAAATTGACAACGGAAGGAGGAACGGGTATGAACTATAGAATAGTTGAAAAAGAGCCCTTTACATTGCTTGCGAAGGTGAAGCAGTTTCCGAATGAATCCATCGATAGTGAAGATAAGGAAACAAATGAAATTGCTGCTTTTTGGGACAGAAGCAGTCAGTCAGATGTATTTGAAAGGCTGAGAGAACACGCTAAAACCTTCGATGTCTACGGAGCATGCGCGCCGATTAGGGAAGACAGTGATTACTTTGATTATGGCATTGCAATGCCATACGACGGCAGCGGTGTGCCTGAGGGCTACCAGTTATGGGAAGTGAAACCGACAGTATGGGCTGTTTTTCCATGCGAAGGGGAAATGCCTGATAGCATCGGTGTGACGTGGGAACGGATATTCAAAGAATTTCTACCGGGATCTGACTACGAGATGCTGGAAGACACTGATTTTGAATTGTACCCTCACGAGAAAAAAGAAGGAATCTTCTGTGAAGTCTGGATTCCTGTTCAGAAAAAAGAAAATTAAATGACTTAATAGGGAGTGGTTCAGGGAACTGCTCTTTTTTGTTGTAAACTTATGGTATACATGTTAATATTAATTTATATTTTTTTATGAGGAGAGGTATTGTGGCTTCAAGAGATGCAAATTTGTTTGGATTAAAAATGGGTCTGGTTGTAATGATTGTTATGTTCCTGCCGAATGCTGATACTGCTATATGGGTAAATCTGCTCATGGGGGCATTACAAGGGGTAGGGATTAGTGTTATTCTGGACAAACTGCTCAGACGGTTCCATACGGATGAGTACAATAAAAATAATTAGGGGAGCTTGAATTTATTGGAACTGATACTGACAATGGGCATGATTATAATAGTAAGTATGATTATGCGAAGAAAAAGAAGTAAATAGGGATGCACGTAGATTATACATAAGCACTATTATCAACTAAAGCACAGAAAACCCATCAATATAGATGGTTTTTCTGTGCTTTTTAGGTATTGAAAAGTAGAAAAGCGACACGCTTTTCCTCATCTTTAAGAGCTTTAATAAGGAAAAAAGACGGCCCGTCTTTTTTAGTGACCAGTTCCGTTTACTTATGCTTGATGAAATAGTCTCAAAAGCAGTATTGAGACCACTTCAGCTACTAGTCACTGAATGAACTCGTCACTAAAACGATATTGAGACCAGTTCATTTGGGAATTAAAAATAAAGTGGTGCCAAAAGGCTCTTTGAGACCACTTCTTTTCAGAATTTTAAATAAAGTGGTCACTAAACGCGTATTGAGACCACTTCAACTCATACTTTTTTATAAACTCGTCTCAAAGGCCTTGATAGAGACCAGTTAATAAGAGAGGCCCTCAGTAACTGGTCTCAATGGCAGAAAACTGATTCAAAAGCTGCCGTTTTCTGTGTAAATAGGATGCAGTTCACGTATACTACATTATTTTCTGTCCTCATCACTATGGTGCGACAGCTTTTCTTCTTCCTTTTCTGTTTCTTCTTTGGCTTCTTTGTGTTTTTGAAATTGCCTCGCGCCGGCAATAACTAATATAGCGGTAAAAGGAATGCTGAGCATTAACCATAAGGGATCCATGTTGTATCTCCTCAAATTTATGACGTATTTTTATTAAAAAAGATTTTAGCATCGTAATTAGTTCAGCAGTAAATTAATTGAATACAAAAAGATAACTAAAAGTGCAATAGAAGTAAGCATGCCTTTGATTTTATGTCCCTCTTTAAAGTCGTGCACGGTTATGAAAACAAGGGAAAGAACTTGAAACACAATAATAAGCGGAAATAAATCAAAGCTTCCAGTGACTAAACTATAGAACGCAACAATGATACTAAGTATTAGAGCGACTTTCTGCAGTATCTTCAGCAAGATATCACACCCTTTCCATTCCCATTTTAGCACATACAGGCATTTACACGCTTTTTTTGTTGCTTCATTACAAAATTCTTTTAAAAACTAGTTTTCCTTCCCATCACTAAATTCCCCCAGAACGAAATCATGAAACAGTTTTTCCGAAGCGGAGAGCTGACGTCTTTTGGGTGTAATGATGCCGACACTTCGAGTGACTTGGGGACTATTGACTTCGATACAGTTTAGAAAAGGAGAATGATACTGGCTCACGGCACTCTCCGGTAATAGCGTAATCCCGATACCAGCAGCAACCATCCCTTTAATGGCATCCATGTCTTCTCCTTCTGTGCTGACTTTCGGCTCAAACCCCATTTCCCGACAGGCGTCACTGACCACTTCTTCAAGAATATAACCCTTCGGAAAAAGAATAAATTCCTCATCCATTAACTCAGTCAATGAAACAGCTTTTCGACTGGCTAAATCATGTCTTTTTGAAACAAGCAAATAAAGAGGCTCATGAAATAGACTGCTGCTTTGAATTAATGGATCATCTTCGACAACCGGTCCAACAAAGGCCAGGTTCAGTTCTCTATTTCTGACCGCATCCAAAAGGTACTGATAAGACCCCTGCCTTAACTGAAACTGAATACCTGGATAACTTGCGGAAAATGCGTGAACAAGAGGGGGCAGTAGGGTAGTGGCCAGGCTGGTCGGGAAGCCGACATGAATCGTCCCGGTTTCTGGTGCAGCATGCTCCGCGACATGATTTTTCATCTGTTCCAATCGGCTTATAATTTCCTTGGATTCTTTTAAAACCACTTCCCCTATTGGAAGCAGCCGTACACGTCTGCCGACCCGTTCAAACAGTTCGACCTTCAGTTCTTCTTCCAGATTTTTAATTTGCCGGCTGACAGCAGACTGGGCAACATTGAGCTGCTGGGCAGCATCCGACATGTGCTCCCGTTCGGCCACTTCTATGAAATAAATAAGCTGTTTCAGTTCCATCTGAATCCTCCCAATTTAAAAGATAATTAATGCCTAAAATAGATTGTTATTATTCAATAAATATATTGTAAGCATAAATGCAAAGGATTACAATAGGATAACACAATAATGAGAATCAGGTTAGAACTGATTGCTTGGAGGAAACTACCATGGCGAAATTTAATCCCGTCCATCAGGCTGACGGCTTGTATTCACCACAATTTGAGAGAGATAACTGCGGCATTGGGCTGTATGCCAATATGAAAGGCGTAAAAAACCACGACATCGTTAAAAGAGGAATCGAGTTATTGACGCATCTGGATCACCGAGGCGGTCAAGGCAGTGACCCGGATACAGGTGACGGTTCGGGCATCATGACTCAGATTCCGCACAATTTATTTAAAAAAGAACTGCCTGCTTTTAATTTGCCAGAAGCAGGGAAGTACGCTGTGGGCATGCTGTTTTTCAGTAAAGATGATCCCCGTCAAAGTGAGTGGGAAACACAAATTCAAGCGATTGCTGAAAAAGAAAAGCAAACGGTTATCGGCTGGCGAACAGTGCCTACCGATGTTCAGAAAATTGGGGTTAAAGCCCAGGAAACGGCACCTGTAGTCCGGCAGATTTTTTTAAAGCGCAGTGAAGAGCTGGCAGATGAATCGGCTTTTGAAAGAAAGCTCTACGTTATCCGAAAACAGGCAGAACAAATTGCAGAAGCCAATGACAAGGCTTTTTATTTTCCGAGTTTTTCAAGTCAAACGATTGTCTACAAGGGGCTTTTGACCTCCAGTCAGGTGGATCAGTTTTACCTTGATCTGCAAAACCCTGATTACATCTCAGCCTTTTCTCTAGTGCATTCCCGTTTCAGTACCAATACCGTGCCTAACTGGGAGCGGGCGCATCCGAACCGTTACCTGATTCACAACGGGGAAATCAATACGTTAAGAGGGAACATTAACTGGATGCGGGCAAGAGAAGGCAGTTTCATTTCCGAAGCGTTCGGGGATGATCTGGACAAACTGCTGCCGATTCTGGACGAGTCAGGAAGTGATTCAGCTGTTCTGGATAATGCTTTGGAGTTCTTCACCTTGGCCGGACGGTCACTGGCTCATTCAGCGATGATGCTGATTCCTGAGCCTTGGGAAAACAACCCAGATATCAGTCCGGAAAGAAAAGCGTTCTACAAGTATCACAGCATGCTGATGGAACCTTGGGACGGTCCGACGTCCATCACCTTTACAAATGGCAGACAAATTGCTGCCTTGCTTGACCGTAACGGCTTGCGACCGGCCCGCTACTATATTATGAAAGACGACACCATTATTTATGCATCCGAAACAGGCGTCATCGATGTCAAAGAGGAAGACGTCGTTTCGAAAGAACGCCTCAGTCCAGGTAAAATGCTCATGATTGATTTGGAAGAGGGGCGTATTATTTCAGATGAAGAAATCAAACAGCAAATCGTCCAGCAGGCCCCTTATGAAAAATGGGCGGATGAACTGACTGTGGAATGGGACGAACTGGAGTCGGCAGATGAAAACTATACTCAAGAAAATACAGAGTCAAACCTGCCGCTTATTAATAAACAAAAAGCATTCGGCTATACCGTTGAAGATATTGAAAAGTACCTTAAACCATTAATTGAAAAAGGAAAAGACCCAATCGGTGCGATGGGCATCGATACACCGCTGGCCGTCTTGTCTGATCGTCCGCAGTCGCTGTTTCTTTACTTTAAACAGCTCTTTGCACAAGTCACCAATCCGCCGATTGACGCCTATAGAGAACAGATTGTGACGTCTACATTAAGCTGGCTCGGAGCTGAAGGCGATTTGTTGGATCATCAGTTAGGTGCCAGTCGGCGTATCCGACTGGACTCACCGATTTTAAGCAGCCAGAGCTTTAATCGACTGGCGCATGTAAACCAACCTGCTTTTAAAAGTCTGACAGTTCAGGCTACTTTTACAGACAACCTTGATGAGCGTTTAGCGGACCTGCGTTTAGAGGTTGAAGAATCGGTTAAAAAAGGCATTACTCTAATTGTATTAAGCGATCAGCAGCTGGATAAACAGCACATCCCTGTACCGCCTTTGCTAGCCATCAGCAGTATTCACCAGCACTTGGTCAGAAAAGGACTGCGGACCCAAGTGAGTCTGCTGTCAGCCAGCGGGGAAGCCCGGGAAGTGCACCATTTTGCCGCACTGATCAGTTACGGCGCAGATGCAATCTATCCGTATCTGGCTTATGAAACGATTAAAGACGAAGCTAAGAAAAATCAGTTCGCAGCGGGACCAGAAGAAACCGCCGAACAGTACCGTCAGGCCGTCACAGAAGGCGTCATTAAAGTGATGTCTAAAATGGGTATTTCAACTGTGCAAAGTTACCGGGGAGCCCAGATTTTTGAAGCCATCGGCATTAGTCAAACCGTTATCGACGAACACTTTACCGGAACGGCTTCCCAGCTTGGTGGTATCGGCATGGAAACCATTGCTGAAGAAGCAAAAATGCGGCACAGTCTGGGTTTCAAAAAAGACCTATATCAGACGCTGGATTCTGGCAGCGACATGCAGTGGCGTAAAGGCGGCGAAAAACATGCCTATAACCCGCTGACCATGCACAAACTTCAGTGGGCCGCGCGCAGAGGTGACCCTAAACTGTACCGTGATTATGCCGAAGCCATCAATGAGGGGCATCAGGGCTTTATTCGCAGTCTGTTTGATATCAAGTCCGATCGCAAGCCGATTGCAATGGATGAGGTCGAGCCAGTTGAAGAACTGTTCAAGCGCTTCAAGACTGGCGCCATGTCTTTCGGGTCCATCAGCCCGGAAGCACATGAGACCTTGGCCATCGCAATGAACCGCCTGGGCGGGAAGTCCAACTCGGGTGAAGGCGGAGAAAATCCCAAGCGCTTTGAAAAAGATGCGAATGGCGACTGGCGACGCAGTGCTATCAAGCAAGTGGCATCCGGACGTTTTGGTGTAGACAGTCACTACTTGGTGAATGCCGAAGAGCTGCAAATCAAGATGGCGCAAGGAGCCAAGCCAGGAGAAGGCGGGCAGCTGCCAGGTGAGAAAGTGTACGCTTGGATTGCGAATGTTCGTAACTCGACTCCCGGTGTCGGTCTGATTTCACCACCGCCTCACCATGATATTTACTCAATTGAGGATTTGGCTCAACTGATTCATGATCTGAAAAATGCCAACCGTAAAGCCCGGATTTCCGTCAAACTGGCTTCCAAAGCCGGGGTAGGAACCATTGCTTCGGGTGTAGCTAAAGGCAATGCCGATGTCATTTCCATCGTCGGCTATGACGGGGGAACCGGAGCGTCACCGAAAACCAGTATCCGCCACGCGGGCCTGCCGTGGGAACTGGGTCTGGCAGAAACCCATCAGACTCTGCAGATGAACGACTTGCGTAACCGGGTCACTTTGGAAACGGACGGCAAGCTTTTGACCGGCCGGGATGTAGTGATGGCAGCCATTATCGGAGCAGAAGAGTTCGGTTTTGCGACGGCCCCCTTGGTTGTATTGGGCTGTGTCATGATGCGCGTCTGTCACTTGGATACTTGTCCAGTGGGGATTGCCACGCAGAATCCAAAACTGAGAGAGCGGTTCATGGGCAAGCCTGAGCATGTGGTCAACTACATGACCTTTATTGCTGAAGAAATCAGAGAAATACTGGCCGAACTCGGTTACAGCCGCATTGAAGACCTCGTCGGCCGTACCGATTTGCTGGAAACCAATGAATGGGCCCGATCGCACTGGAAGGCGTCTCAGCTGAACCTTGAACGCATCCTTTTCCAGCCATTTGGAAAAACCAGTTTGAATAAAACTGAACAGAATCACAAAATACAGGAATCTCTTGATATCAGAACCATCTTGCCACAAGTTACCGAAGCGATTGACAGAGAAGTGCCGGTCACTTTAAATCTGCAGGTCACTAATATGAACCGGGTTATCGGAACCGTTGTAGGCAGCGAGGTATCGCTCAAAAAAGGCGCAGCCGGGCTGCCTGACGATACCATTACGCTGAACTGTATCGGTTCAGCCGGCCAGAGTGTCGGAGCCTTTTTACCAAGAGGCATGACCGTAAACTTGATTGGGGACGGGAATGATTATGTCGGTAAAGGACTGTCGGGCGGCAAGCTGATTTTGAAAACATCGCCTGATGCCGGTTTTGAAGCAGTCAGTAATGTAATTGCCGGAAATGTTGCTTTTTACGGGGCAACCGCAGGGGAAGCTTACCTGAACGGTCTGGCCGGTGAACGCTTTGCGGTCAGAAACAGCGGTGCGACGCTAGTTGTTGAAGGAGTCGGGGATCATGGTTGTGAATACATGACCGGTGGACGCGTGGTCATCCTTGGAGATGTCGGCAAGAACTTTGCGGCGGGCATGTCTGGAGGCGTGGCTTACGTTTTGAATGACCAGCACGAGGACTTCATCAGACGGGCCAACAAGGAAATGGTTCTTTTTGAAACAATCGCTAGTGAGACTGAAGCGGAAGAGTTGAAACAACTGATTCAAAAGCATGCAGACTACACGCATTCCACGCGTGCTGTTAAGCTGCTAAATAATTGGGAAGCTTCTCTGTCACGCTTTATCAAAGTGATACCGAGAGAATACAAGCACATCACAGCTGAGATTGACCGTCAGATTAAAGACGGGTTCACTGAAGAAGAAGCCAAAATGGCTGTCTTTATGAAAACAAAAGAAGAGCCTGAAACGGTGGGTGCACCTAACTAAAAGAACGTGAAGAAAGCGGAAGGAGAATCGTTATGGGAAAGAAAACAGGGTTCATGGAGTTTAAACGTGAACACGGAGAAGAGCGGGATCCTCTGAAGCGGGTCACGGACTGGAAGGAGTACAAGCAAACCGTTTCAGACGACCAGGCTCAGCGTCAGGGCGCCCGGTGTATGGATTGCTCTATCCCGTATTGCTCGATGGGGATGGATATCGCAGGAGGAACCACTGGTTGTCCGCTTTATAATTTGATTCCTGAATGGAATGATCTTGTTTATAAAGGCCGATGGAAAGAAGCATTGGACCGATTGTTAAGGACCAATAACTTTCCGGAGTTTACTGGAAAAGTCTGCCCGGCTCCGTGTGAAGGCTCGTGTACAGTAGCGATTTCAGATGACCCGGTGGCCATCAAGGATATCGAGCTGGCCATCATCGACAAAGGCTTTAAAGAAGGCTGGATTCAACCGAGAATTCCGACGGTGCAGACTGGCAAGAAAGTAGCGATTGTCGGTTCCGGACCGGCCGGCCTGGCAGCGGCAGATCAATTGAATCAAGTCGGACACAGCGTGACCGTTTACGAAAAAAGTGCCCGAGCGGGAGGCTTATTGACGTACGGCATTCCGAACATGAAGCTGGAAAAGCACATTGTCCAAAGACGCATAGACTTGCTGGAAAAAGAAGGCATTACGTTTAAGCTGAATACAGCCGTGGGGACGGACGTTTCGGCAGATGATTTGAAAGACACATATGATTCGGTCATTATCTGCACAGGGGCAGCCAAACCGATTAATCTGCCTCTTGAGGGACGAGACTTGAATGGGGTTCATTTTGCGATGGATTATCTGACTCAGTCTGTTGAGGAAACCCTGGGCGAAAACTCTGTGGCTCCTCATTTAAATGCAAAAGGCAAGGATGTTATCGTTATCGGAAGTGGCGATACAGGAGCTGACTGTGTGGCAACGGCCTTAAGGCAGGGAGCGAAAAGTATCAGTCAGTTTTCCCGCAGCCTTCAGTTTCCGTTTCAGAGAGAAGAACTAAATGAATGGCCGGCTTATCCACGCGTGTTCAGCTTGGAATATGGTCATGAAGAGGCAAAAATGCTTTATGGAGAAGATATCAGACAGTATGAAATCCAGACCCGTTTCTTTAAAGGAACAGCTGATGGAAACGTTCAGTCGCTTTATACTGAGCGGGCAAGAAAAGTCCGTGATGAAGAGCGCAGACAGTTTGTTTACGAAGAAGTGCCTGATTCCGGAGAAGAATGGAAGGCTGACTTAGTCCTCATTGCTATCGGTTTTGAAGGGGTAGAAAACAGCATCCTGGAAGATTTCGGTGTGGACTCGTCCAGAGGCGTGATTTCGGCAGAATACGGGAAGTTTGCGACCAATGTCGACGGCGTGTTTGCTGCCGGCGATGCCAGACGCGGCCAGAGCCTGATTGTCTGGGCCATTAATGAAGGCCGGGAAGCAGCCTATGCAGTTGACCGTCACCTAATGGGAACCAGCGATCTACCAACCGTTGAAGCAGCAGCTGTTTAAAAATAATAGATGAAAAAAATCTCCTCAAGTAAAGAGACTACTTGAAGGAGATTTTTTATGGAAAAGGATGTTGATAAATGGAAAGTAGATAAGCAATTGGTTCAGCAATGTATATAACGATATCAAATCGTTATTTTCAATCAAGCAGTATTTCTGTCGTAGAGGTTCCGGAGCCAAATAAAAGTCTTAGTATGTACAGTATATCGAGAGAAAAGTAGACCGTTAAGGAAATCACTAAAACGATGACCAAAATAGTATATTTTTTCTTATGCTTGATCGAATAGAATAGACTAATATAAGATAAAGGGGCCAACAAAATGTAAAAAAATGGAATAACAAGCAATGAAAATATATATATATCTAATTTGTAGATACGAAAAATTGATAGTGTCTGTTCCAATATAGTTTTCTTTTATCAGAATCTGTCTCGTTAATAGTTGATTTACTCAAAAAATAGGCCGTATCAACATTAAAAAAATGGGCTAATTCTACGATGTTATCTGTATTAGGTATAGTTTCTCCTCTTTCCCACCGGCCAATAGTCTGCCTTGAAACAAATAACTGACTAGCTAATTCGTTCTGAGAAAGTTTTTTCTGTATTCTCAAATTTTTAATTCTTTCCCCTGTCATAGAGGCTTCCTCCTTAAGATGTAACACGAATGTTCCATTGATTTAGAGCTATTGTACCATAGTTGTATAGTTACATTATGGCTAATTTTAGGTAACCTAAAATAGAGATGAGCGAAGAACGAGAGGAATAATAGACAAATGCAAAAAGTCACTCTCATAGCAAAGTTGTTTTTTTTAGGCTGAATCGATTAAGCTTACAAATTTTTTGTTCAGTACGGAGAATTTTGTTGATGTTCAGAACGTTCTTAATTCTTATTTTTTTACTTAAAAGGAGAATAAACATGCAGTTTCCATTAAATATTGTCGTTGCAGTCGTCATTTCTGCATTACACGTTTTAATCTCTTTCGGCCTTACATTACCTAGTAAATACAAAAAGGAGTTTCGTATTTACTCTGTCGTAGTCAATCTAATCTTTATTGTATTCCTATTAGGCTTTTCTATATTTTTCAAAACATCTTTGCCTAATCAAGGAATAAATATTTACTATAACGGTTTAGCTACATTATATTTTTTATTATTTATCCCTTTGGGAGTCATTTTGCTGCTGCTGTTTAGGAAATTAATAATGAACGCTGATATCTATTTAGTTTCTTTAAAATATGTGATTCTTATTGGTACTATCGTTATATTGACAGGAATAATTGCTCTAGGATACCCCTTGTTTATCTTAACTTTTTACGGTTTCGCATCTTAGCCTACACAAATAATTCAAGATTATATTTTTCTTGTAGTACAATTTCGGTTTAGTAGAGAATTTTACACTGATGTGTGCAATGCACATCTTACCTAGTGTTTTTTTACCTATGTGAATTTAAGATGAGACACTTTCTATTTACAGTGGAGTGATTATCAGCTTACTCTCCATCCTTTCAAAGCTCCATTTCTTTTACCATAATTACATTTTTGTAAAATTTTGGACTTACCTCTTGGTATTTTGGAGTATTTCCAGAGTTATCGATGTCTTATCATATAGATTATCGATTAAAAGAAAATCGAAAAGAAGTTAGCTCACTGAAAAGCTTCTGTTATTTATTGAATGATGTAAGTCAGGGGGATTATTAATGAAAAAAAGACTAGTTACAATTATAAGTTTACTTGTTATTGCAGGAGGCAGTTACTTACTTGCGCAAAGTGGGATTAGGGATGTTCCAGATGCAAATGAGATTAGTACTTTATGCATAGAAATTAATAGAAACAGAGCTGTGACGGAAGATAGAGTAATCATCAAGGAACTGATTGATGAACTGAATCAGTCTAGAAGAACATACTTGAGGAGTAATGGCGCGGAGCCTGGTGTAAAACCGTTTTGGAGAATAGAGTTAACAAGTGTTGAGGGATCAAAAGAGACCTATTACTTTTATGAATCAGAAGGCAATAATTACATAGAACGTCCCTATGAGGAAATTTACGTAGTGGACATCCTTACAAATGATTTTCTTTTTAGACTGTACCAAGCTATATAGTACTTGGATTTCATCAAATACCGTTCTCAATACGGGGCTGGGAAAAAACCAGCTCTTAACAAACAAAAAGAACAATGAAAACCGTCGGTTTTAGATGGTCTTCATTGTTCTTTTGTATTTTTTCTGAAGATGTAGAAGTACATCCTCCTTTTCTTC
>NZ_BAAGPH010000135.1:0-19346 GCF_054784355.1 Alkalibacterium psychrotolerans
AATTCTTTTCTTTACCATATGTTTATAATACCCTTACAATCCCTCTCTTTTCAAATCAACTGATTGTCACTTGCGATTGAGGTGATGGGCTTTCTAAAAGGTAAAACTTTATACTTTCCTATACTATCAAAAAAGGCATACCGCAAGCGGTACACCCTTTCTTTAAACGTATTTTTATGAATTATTCATGACATAGCTGGTATCTTTTTTTCGGTAAAGTTTTTTTCTTGTTTTATCCAGCCACGGTTTCAGCTTGCTGAAGGCCAGGAAGAATACTGTCGCTACTATTGGACCCTTAATAAAGTTAAACGGGACAATGGCAAACAGTAAATACGTTCTCATAGGGCCTACATCAAATCCCATAACCGCCATATAAGCCGGTGCTATGATGAGCCAGTTAATCAAGGCCATCATTACAGTCAGACTCGTGCTTGCGATAGCAGTTGAAGCAACTTTATCTTTAAGAGTCAGACCTTTTTTGCTGATGTACAGATAGAGCGGCAACGTAAATGAGATAGATGCGATAAATGCTGCTGTATCACCAATCGGGAATCCCATTTCTCCACCTTTTTGAGCATATGAGAGCAGTGAACGTATAAATGCTATGGCTACACCTGCTAGAGGGCCGTACACATACATACCAAAAAGGACAGCCAAATCACTGAAATCAATTTTCAAAAAAGGTGCAGCCGGCAGTACCGGGAATGAAAACATGGAAATAACCCATGCCAGGGAAGCGAGCATTGCAATACCCACTAATCGTTTTGTCTTGTTGTTTGTCATAATAAATCCTCCTGAAAGGATTCATCCTGCTTAGGGTGAACTTTTATGCGATACTATTCATTTTGCTTTGATTGTGAGAAATGAGGATCAAAAAAGCTCTGCTTGTTCCCCACTTCAGGTCACAAACAGAGCAAAAAGACAGAATTGTATTCGGTCAAAAGCTCCATCTTCTTTATCCAGACTATACTGTCGGTACTGGAATTTAACCAGTTCAGCAACCAAAGTCGCTCGTGGACTATACCACCGGTAGGGAATTACACCCTGCCCCTGAAGATGAATCATTTAATTTTAATTTCTTTAAAAATTATATTATATTTCTAAAGGTTTGTCAAGATACATTGTTTGTTCTTGCACAATCTTTTCATTATTCATCTCCCTCAGCTTTTTTCGGGAGATGAATAATGAAAGAGGCACCTTGGTTCACCTTGGACTCAACTTCAACATACCCACCATGTGCTTCGATGATGTTCTGAACAAGCGACAAACCAATACCTGTACCGTTCGTATTATAAGAATAGTTGTTACGTGATTTATCTGCTTTAAAGAATCGATCAAAAATAAATGGCAAGTCGTCTTCTGGAATACCAGTCCCCGTATCTTTAACAATCATGACAACTTCGTCCAGATCTTCTTCATTCAGCAGTTGAAGGGACACAATTTTTTCATCTTTGTCAGCCATACTGGTGTGTCTAATCGCATTATTAATTAAATTTACAAAAACCTGGTCCATTTTGTCTCTATCCATCGTTAAATTGACAGGATCTTTAGTCAAATCAAGCTGTAAAGAAACTTCTGCTTCATTAGCCATTTTGTCGAATCTGAAGAGCAGACTCCTCAAGTATTTATTGACATTTACTTCTGTTTTCTGCAGTTCGATATAACCGGCTTCCATCCTTGATAAATCAAGCATTTCGTTGACCATTCGGCTCATACGCTGGGATTCATCCCGGATTATAGTCGCCATCTCTTTTTTCTCTTCTACACTTTCCGCAATATCATCAAGTATAGCCTCACTATACCCTTGAACCATCACTAATGGTGTGCGTAATTCGTGTGAAATGTTATTGATGAAATCGACCCGCATTTTATCTAGCCTGTGCTCTTTCGTCAGGTCCTTGGTAGAAACCAGTACCCCTCTCATATCATTTGAATAATCATCTGTCAGAGGAAGAATAGTAACATCGTGATAAGATTCTTCCATTTCAATAGTGAATTCCTGAATCGTATTTGTTTCCACCACTTCATCGAGTTTATTTTCCAGATCTACAAACTCTTTCTCATCGGAAAAATTAGCTTTGTCAATTTGATACTGAGTCAGAAATAAATCCCCCACAGGATTCGATAATAACAGAGTCAGATCAGAGTCATAGTACAGAATTCCCGTTTCAATGTTATCCATAATGTGCGCCAGCAATTCTTTTTCCTGTTTGACGACCGTACGATTTGTTTCAAGAGAGTGCCCCATCTTATTCATCGCCATAGCCAGTTCAGACATGTCATCTCTTCCTGAAATGGGCAATTGATGACTAAAATCATCTCGAGCAAAATCAAAAGCAATATTAGTCATGGCATTAATTGGCTCGGAAATGTTTTTCTTAAGGTAATTGTAATAATAAGTGGCTATTAGCATATGTAAAACAATTAACGCGCCAATTACATAGGCCATACGGCGTTCAATCATGATTAAAGAAGACAAATCCGCATATGAGTACAGTAACAGCTGGCTATCTTCGTAGTCTGCCGGCTTAACATGAAAAACATAGGGAATGTTATGTCTTATATTTTCATCTCGATCTGCTCTAATATCTAGATGGTCTGCCACGTTAAAATTTTCGATAATATCCGGCTTATTCTCCATCGTTTCCAGAACATCATCTGAAAATGGCCGAATCCACTCCTGGTCATCTTCGTTTAATAACGCAAAATGAATGCTGGAATGTAAGTTATTAATCGGTTCAATATTCTCTACTAAAAAATGTGGATCCCCTGCAGCCAGGCGCTCCACATTAATTATTATTTCTTCAAAGTCGTTCAGCATGTTTTCTTTTATTTCCTGAGAATAAAAGAAACCGTAAGAAACAGTAGTAGCAATGAAAGAGAATAAAGTTATACCGAATGTAATCAGCCATATTCTTATTGCGACTACATTTAGTTTCATTTGTTTACTCCTCTTCTTCATGAGGATATGAATTTAGTTTATACCCTAATCCCCAGACTGTTTCAATCATTTTAGCTGCTATATCAGATTCTTTTTTAAGTTTTTCTCTCAATCGTTTAACATGTGTATCCACTGTTCTGAGATCACCGAAAAACTCATACTTCCAAACTTCACGCAGCAGTTGTTCTCTTCCGAAAATCTGGTCCGGTGCTGACATGAGATAATGCAGCAAGTCATACTCTTTCGGTGTCAGGTTCACGGCTTTACCGTCTGCTGTCACCCGGCGAGAATCATTGTCAATTTCAAGATGAGGCAATTTCAGGGTATCAGTTACTTCTGCATTACCGCCTGAAGCGCCGGATCTTGATTTCGTTCTTTTAATGATGGCCGCTACTCGCAGTACAATTTCGCGCGGGCTGAAGGGCTTAACAATATAGTCATCGACCCCAGCCTCAAAGCCCTGAATACGGTTTAATTCTTCACCTTTAGCCGTCAGCATCATGATAGGTGTATCTTTTTCTTTTCTAATTTCTTCAGCTACTTCTACTCCATCCATTTCCGGCATCATAACATCCAGAAGAATAAGATCGTAGTCGTTTTCCATAGCCTTTTCAAGAGCCTGCTGGCCATTTTCAGCTTCATCTATACTGTAGTCCGCTTTTTCAAGATACATTTTTAACAAGCGTCTGATTCTATCTTCATCGTCAACTACTAATAATTTCTTTTCGTTTTCCTGAACCTTTTCATCCGTCACTTTAAGACACTCCTCTAAATCATAGTAGGTTGTTAGTTGCATATGATGTCAGTCAATAAGTTTTCTTAAGTTTAATTATAACTAAAGCATGCCTATACTTCCAACAATTTAGTTTTTAAAGCGATAATATGCTATTGATCATCTATCAGGAGTTTTAGTTTGCTCACTTCAAAGCCCTTTAACTCACGCCATTCGCCGGACTGAAGACCCTCAGTAGTTAGAAAGCCATATTTTTCGCGGGTCAGCTTTTCTACTGGGAACCCAACCGACATAAGCATCTTTTTAACCTGATGGTTTTTACCTTCATGAATGATTAATTCGACCAGACTTGTTTTACTTGTTGGGTTAATATCCAATATACGTGCCTTAGCAGGCTGTGTCTTGTAGCCATCAATGACGATGCCATTTTCGAGGCGTTTAATAGCCTTTTTATCGATTAAGCCAGTCACTTTAGCCACGTAAGTCTTTTCAACCCCGTACTTCGGGTGGGTTAACTGATTAGTCAGCTCACCATCGTTAGTTAGCAAAATAACACCTGTGGTATCGTAGTCGAGTCTGCCTACAGGATAAATTCTCTGCTCTACCGATGGAAAAAAATCCACTACTGTCTTTCTCCCCTTAGGGTCTACCGCACTGGAAATGACCCCTCTTGGTTTGTTCAACAGAAAATAAAGGGTCTGTTCTTGTTGAATAGGAATATTATCTACTTCAATGGTGTCATTTTTTGAAACGTTTAAACCCATTTCAGTTACTGTTTCGCCGTTGACTTTTACACGGCCTTCTTTAATCAGTTTTTCAGAGGCTCTTCGAGATGCTACTCCTGCATGAGCCATTACTTTTTGTAAACGTTCCATTATTTATTTTCCTCCAAATTTTGTGGCGCTCTCTTTAAAATTCTGTCATATCATTAAATAAACTCTGATTGGTGAGTTCTTCTTCAATCTCAAGTTCTGGTAATTCAGTTAAATCATTTAGCCCGAAATAATCAAGAAAATAGTCGGTTGTTCCATATAAAACCGGCTTGCCAGGAGCATCGAGCCTACCGATTTCCTGGATTAACTGTCTTAATTTTAATTTCTGAAGACTGGAGGATAACTGCACACCTCTGATTTCTTCAATCTCCATTCGTGTAATGGGCTGTTTGTACGCGATGACAGCCAACGTCTCAATCGATGCTTTACTTAGCTGTTTGCTGAGAGGAGACTGAGCATACAATTGAACTAGCGGAGAGAGTGATTTCTTTGTGACTAGACGAATGTTGTCGGCTGTTTCAATTAAAGTAAGTCCAGACTCCTCATCTGATTCGTACTTAACTTTTAATCTTTTTAAAGATGCGCTGACGTGATCTGGAGTAGACCGGGTCAGTTGAGCCAGCTCCTCTAACTTCAGTCCATCTTCTCCTGCTACAAATAACAACGCCTCATATGATGCTAATTCTTTCATACTAAATAGGCCCTTTCACTAAGCACTTGCTGAGCTTAAATAAATTTCTCCGAAACTTTCAAACTGCTCAATCAACAGTTTGTTTTCTTTTATCAATTCTAGAACTGCTAAAAATGTAACAATAAACTCTTTTTTTGTCGGTATATTCAGGAGTGTTCTAAAAGAGATTCTTTTTCGTTGTTTTCTGAATTTGTTTTCCAGCCATTCGATTTTTTCACTAATTGTCACTTCTTCAAGTTCAATCGTATTCGGCTTCGGTTCGAGCCATTCTTTTTTCTTTAACAGCTCACCAAAAGCCCCAACCAAATCTTCCAGAGTCAGCTCTCCTTCCGTTAAAGGAACAGATTGCTGATAATGAGTCAAATCCGAATGGTGTTTAGAATAGTAATGCTCTCTTGCTTTTCTATTTTCAGACAATTTCTGAGAAGCATATTTAAACTTACGGTACTCCAGCAATTTCTGCTGAAGTGTTTCCAGCGATTCTTCTTCCAAATCAAATGCTTCACTTTCTTCTTCCCACTCTTCATTTCTAGGTAGAAGAAGCTGACTTTTGATAGACATCAGGGTTGCCGCCATCACTAGATATTCTCCTGCTACATCTAACTGCAGAAACTGCATGGCCCGAATATAGCTTAAATACTGCTCTGTAATGTCTTTTATTGGAATATCATAAATATCGATCTCGAATTTATTAATCAGATGTAAAAGCAAATCCAAAGGACCTTCAAAAATCTCTAAATTGACTTGCCATTTTTCATTCATCTTCATTCCTACTTTTTATGATTTTTCTGCTTCTCTCTGCCATTTAGTGATAAGAGAAGCTGTTTCCAGTGTGCCCACTATTTTTTTAGGTGAGCATGTCTTATGAAGGGCATCAAGCATACGGTAAGCCATCCCCTCTTCACGGTAAGACGGGTTAATAGCTATATGTCTGAGTAAAATAATTTCATCCTCTTCTTCGATGCCCATAACACCCGCTAGGTCACCGGTTTCCTGACTTTTCCATAAGAAAAGCTGTCTATTCTCTTCCTGATTATACCACTGCATTTCATTAGTCAATCGACTAGTTTCTTTAAGATCAGGTACATAAGAAAGCAGGCCCATCGTAATTTTCTGATAATCCGGTTTGTATCTAATGAGCATTTACAGCCCTCCTATTTCCTCGTTCTGTCTGCATGACTAATTTCCAAGTTTAGAAAATCTTCATACGTTTCTCTTCTAATGGCTAAAGAATCTTCGCCATTTTCAAGAAAAACCACCGCCGGACGTGGAAGCCGGTTATAGTTACTTGCCATTGAATAGCCGTATGCACCCGTACTGAACACAGCTAAGATGTCATTCTGATTAACCTCCGGCAAAGTGATGTCCCAAATCAGCATATCGCCACTTTCACACGCCTTGCCCGCAACTGATACTTTTTCAACTGAGTCATTGTTTACCTTATTGGCAAGCACACCTGTGTAGCTTGCCTGATATAAGGCAGGGCGAATGTTATCGGCCATTCCACCGTCGACAGAAATATATTTTCTGACCTCTGGAATCTGCTTCTCCGTACCGATTGTATAAAGGGTCGTTCCAGCTTCTCCGACAATACTTCTGCCCGGTTCTATCCAAATTTCCGGGAGCTCCATATTCAGTTCATTCCCAGATTTTTTTACAGCTCGCATAATTGCGTCTGCAAATACTTCCAACGATAGAGGTTCGTCGTCTTCGACATAGCGAATGCCAAAGCCCCCACCCACATTTAATACGTCAAGGGTGAACTGGTAAGTTGAACGCCATTCATTAGCTTTTTTCATCAATTTATCAACTGCCGCTTCATATCCACTCACGTCAAATATTTGAGAACCAATATGAGCATGAAGTCCAATCGGATTGATATATGGCGAAGTCATGAGTTGCTCAATTACCTTTTCAACTTGGCTGGAAGATAAATCAAAACCGAATTTAGAATCTTCTTGTCCGGTAGATATATAGTCATGTGTATGTGCATGAATACCAGGAGTGACTCTAATCAACACACTGATATCTTTCTGTAGCTCGTCAGTTATCTCTTTCAGCATCTTCAATTCGATAAAGTTATCAAGAACTATACACCCAATATCATTGACAATCGCTTCTCTCAGTTCACGGTAAGATTTATTATTGCCGTGAAAATGAATTCTCTCTGCGGGAAAACCTGCTTTAAGCGCCAGATAAAGTTCTCCACCTGAGACCACATCCAGAGAAACACCTTCATCTGCTAGACGTTCATATAAGGCAAGTGAAGAAAACGCCTTGCTGGCATAAGCTACTTGGGTCTTGTTTTCGTAATTAGCAAAAGCCTCTTTAAAGGAGCGAATTTTTTTTAGAACCAAATCGATATCATAGACATACAAAGGTGTCCCGTATTTCTCAGCAAGCTCTACTGTGTCAACACCGTTTATCTTCAGATGATTATCTTCACCGATGGTCATACCCTCCATCAGTCTTTTGTTAAAATCTGTACTAGTCATTTTATCCCACATTCCCATATTAAAGTAATTAATATTATAATTATTCTAGAACCTGAAAAAATCATTCATGACTATCATACCTACATATCAGTTAAAAATCAAACCTTGATTTAATGGCTAACTCCTGCCAAATTTCGTTAAGTTATTATCTACATAAAAAACGAAGGTGTTTCAAATGCATTCTTTGAAACACCTTCGTTGAATATTCATAATGAGGAATGAAATTTCTTGCTATATCTTTTCAATAAGTGACTTCACTAAGGATTTAAATGACTCTCGAACGCGAGTGGTTACTTCCACTACTTCATCGTGGTTTAGGTTTTCCTGCATGCCTGCAGCATAGTTAGTGATACACGAAATTCCAGCGACTTTAAGTTCCGCATGTCTAGCAACTATGACTTCCGGTACTGTAGACATTCCAACAGCATCGCCACCTAACGTTCTAATCATACGAACTTCAGCTGGTGTTTCGTAGGTAGGACCCGCAAGTCCTAAATAGACGCCCTTCTGAACAGATAGGCCATTATCATCTGCAGCCGCTTCAATAAGTGACTGGTAGCCTTTATCATAAGCTTCACTCATATCTGTAAATCGGGGGCCCAGCTCATTGTTGTTTGGTCCAAGTAAAGGATTGTCACTCGTTAAATTGATGTGATCAGTAATGATCATCAAATCACCAGGTGTAAAGTTCTCGTTCACTCCTCCAGCAGCATTGGTTACCACTAGTGAGCTAACACCTAAGGCTTTCATTACTCTTACTGGAAATGTCACTTCTTTGAGTGAATAGCCTTCATAATAGTGAAAGCGTCCCTGCATCGCAAGGACTTTCTTGCCCCCTAAATCGCCGTATACTAGCTTGCCGGCATGTCCTTCGACAGTGGATACCGGAAACCCTGGAATCTCCTCATAAGGCACCTCAATCGCGTCGGTTGCTTCATCTGCCAGCTCACCTAAGCCTGAACCTAAAATCAGACCAATTTGAGGCGTATCCAAGCCTTTTTCTTTTAGAAATGACGCTGCTTTTTCTACTGCTTCTATATAGTTCGTATCCATGTCCTGTCTCCTTTAATAATCTCTCTTTATTTCAATAAATTTAAGAAACTGTTACCAAAACCTGTATCCTGCACGCCAAAGTTTTCTGCTATAGTAGCACTGATGTCAGCAAAATAGCCTTGAGGCAGTTCTTTGTACTCTTTAAGCTTTGGACCAGTCACTAATAACGGAACATATTCTCTCGTATGATCTGTTCCCGGTTGTGTCGGGTCATTGCCGTGATCGGCCGTAATCAGTAAGAGATCGTCTTCCTCGAGTGCATCCAGCAGCTCAGGGATGCGGGCATCAAATTCTTCCAATGCTTCCTTATAGCCCACGACATCTCTTCTGTGTCCAAATAAAGCATCGAAGTCAACTAGATTGGTAAAGCTCAGCCCGTTGAAGTCTTTTTTCATAACTTCAAGTAACTTATCTACACCATCCATATTGGACTGTGTGCGAACCGAATCCGTAATACCCTGTCCGTTAAATATATCATTGATTTTTCCAACTGCGATGACATCTTTGCCATCTTCTTTAAGGAAGTCAAGAACCGTGTCACCAAATGGATCCAGAGCATAGTCGTGGCGGTTGCTTGTTCGTTTAAAGTTTCCGGGTTCCCCTACATACGGTCGGGCTATGATTCGACCAATCATGTACGGTTCTTCTTTGGTCAATTCTCTCACATATTCACAAATGGAATACAGTTCCTCCAGAGGAATAATATCTTCGTGTGCAGCAATTTGTAAAACGGGGTCCGCTGATGTATAAACAATCAAATCCCCAGTTTCCATCTGATGTTCACCGTATTCGTCAATAATTTCCGTTCCCGAAGCCGGACGGTTCGCTACAATTTTACGTCCAGTGTGTGTCTCGATTTTTTCAATCAGTTCATCGGGAAATCCATCAGGAAAGACGCGGAAAGGTGTCTGAATGTTTAATCCGGTTAATTCCCAGTGACCTGTCATCGTGTCTTTCCCTACTGAAACTTCTTCCAGTTTAGTATAGTACCCGTTTGTATTCTCAACTGGATCGACACCTTTTACCGGTGCAATATTCCCAAGTCCTAAAGCCTGCAGATTGGGGATGGAAAGGCCCGCTTCCTCCGCGATGTGTCCAAGTGTATTTGATCCTTCATCGTTGAAGTCTTTTGCATCAGGCGCTTCTCCAATACCGACTGAATCCATTACTAATAAGTGTATCCGTTTAAATGACATGTTTTTTCCTCCTAAAGAGTCTTTCTTTCAGAATAAATCAGCCATCAAAAAAAAGCAAGAAAACCGTTGTTCCTTGCCTTTAATTTAAGCAGTTTGTTAGTCAATTTTAAGAATCAGGCTCTTGGGTGATACTGTGAGTAAACATCCTTCAGTCGGTGCTTGGTTATATGGGTGTAGATTTGAGTTGTGGAAATATTAGAATGACCAAGTAATTCCTGCACAACTCTTAAATCTGCACCGTTTTCCAGCAAATGTGTCGCAAAGGAATGCCGCAATGTGTGCGGGGTGATGGACGATTGTATACCGGCTTCACGGGACAGCTGCTTCAATTTTTTCCAGACACCCTGTCTTGATAAGGGAGCCCCTCTAGAGTTCAGGAAAATAACTGGTGTATCCCTTTCTGATTTTCTCAGTAAATGTGGACGAGCATTCGTCATATAGTAATCAAGCCAGTATGTACCCATTTCACCAATAGGAATCAGACGTTCCTTATTCCCTTTCCCGACAACCTGAATAAGTTTCATGGACAGATGAACTTCTTCAGTTGTCAGTTCTATCAACTCGGATATGCGCAAGCCTGTAGCATACAGCACTTCGATAATTGCCCGGTCTCTAATCCCCAAAGGTTTTGTGGTATCTGGGGAATTCAGCAGCCGTTCAACCTGGTCCATCGAGATGATTTTAGGAAGCGTGTCTGATTTTTTGGGTGTCTGCACATACAGCATAGGATCTTCAGAAGTGTAGCCTTCCTGTTTCAAAAACTGGTGAAATTTGCGTAGACTTGAAAATTCACGAATAATCGTATTGTCTGACTTTTCGGATTTTCGCTCATCACTAAAGAAAGAGAGAAGAATATAACGGTCAATCTCCTCCCAGTCTTCTATCGCGTATTTTTTTAGATAAGTTAAATAGTGAGTGATGTCACGTTTATAGCTTTCAACTGTATTAAGTGATAAGCCTTTTTCAATTTTCAAAAAAACTAAATAATCTTCCAGAGCAGAACTGTTCAGCATAGCTACCCCTCGCTGCTCTCTTGCTGGGCAAGACAGTTCTTACACAGTCCGTGAAAAGTCAGGCGATGATCCTTAACTTTGAACTCGTATTCCTTTTCAATTTCCAATTCGATTTCAAATAGCATATCCTGCTTGACCTCTTCAATTGAACCGCACTTCAGACACAGAAGATGGTGATGCTGATGCTTCTGGTCGTTCATATTCAAGTCGTAACGGGCAATGCCATCCTGGAAGGTTAATTTATTAATAATTTGAAGTTCAGTCAGGATTTCCAGTGTTCGGTAAACTGTTGCCAGTCCAATTCCGACATTTTTAGCCTTAACCAGCAGGTAAATTTCTTCGGCGCTTAAATGATCTTTTTCTTTTTCAAGTAAAACTTCAACAGTCAGTTCTCTCTGGGGAGTCAACTTAAATCCAGCCTCGTGGAGTTTCTGTTTAATTGTCTTGAAAGAGGAATCTAGTTTTTTCATAAAGAACTCCTTAAGATTAGATTGATTACAATTTTTCAATGAACATTTATACTCTTCATTAGAATAAGTATAAAATAATCATTAAAAAGTCTCAACCTTATTTCTCTTCATCTTCAGGATTTTTAATTAAAAAGGTTCCCGTTTCATCCTGGTTGACCCACCCCTGTTTCATTAGTCTTCCTACAGCGCGTTTGAACTGTCCCTTGCTAATTCCGAACTGAAGCTTAATGTCTTCCGGGTTTGTTTTGTTGTGATACGGTATTTTATGATTTTCAGAGCGTTTCAGAACTTCCAGAAGCATTAGGGAGTCTTCTTCCATTACTTCATGTGCTCTCGGTTTCATGGAAGCATACAAGACGCCGTCTTCTCTAAGACCGATGACTCTGGCTGAGATAGTCTCGCCAAGTCGCGGCTCTTTTTCTCTTTCACTTGGGTGTATAAAAAGAATGTGCTTGTCTTCAGTCAGCGCATATGTGCCACTTTTCTTAAGAGAAAAAGTAACGCCGGTGAAATCTGCATTATGCATATCTTTCGTGCCCTCGACAAAATCGTGAAAGAACAACTCTTCATCTGCCGGTTTAGCCCATATCCGGTCCTTTTTATCAACCATAACAGTAACAAACAGTTTGCTACCCTCTTTAGGCCACAAGCGTCCTTCGGCAGGCAAGTCATCCATGGAGACGACTAAATCTTTACCCGGCCAGTTAACATCGACAAAAACACCCAGTCTATGACTGACCTTGACGACCTCTCCCCAGCCGTAATGATCTGGTCTAATGTCAGGTATTTCAGTTATGAATACCAACTGATCACTCTTATCGGTATAGGCAAACCCCTTTAACACGTCCCCTATTTCAGCTTCCGCTTCCGAAAGCACTTTGTACGTCAGGCCGTTTTTCTGAACAAAGAGCTGCTTGTCATTTTTATCTGTAACGATGGCTGTCAGTTCAGCCGCTAAGTTTGCGTTCATATTTGTCTCCTTCTTTATAAAAAAGGAGATAATGATTGGTTAGAGTTCGCAGGGACTGCTGATTTTTAACAGAGTGTCCGAATCCTATCAATCATTATCTCTTCTTCAAACTATCATTAGTTTATATTTGTTAAAGCTTAAATCGCAGTTGTTGCTCCACGGTAGATAATTCCACGTCTAGCATCAACAGTAATTAATTCGTTCTGTTCAATCAGCTCAGTTGCATTTTCAGCAGATACGATTACTGGAATACCCATCGCAATACCGATAACAGCTGCGTGAGAAGTCAGTCCGCCTTGCTCTACTACTATAGCTGCTGATTTTTCGATTGCAGGCAGGTAATCTTTATCTGTATTCTTAACTACTAGAATTCCGCCTTCGATTGCTTTTTCCATTGCTTCTTCTGCAGAAGAAGCAACGACTGCTTTACCAATAACTGATTCAGAACCGACACCTTGTCCGCTAGTCAATTTTGATCCAATTAGTTGAATCTTCATAACGTTAGTAGTTCCTCTTTCACCAACAGGAACCCCTGCAGTAATAAGAATCAAATCGCCTTCTTTGGCATACCCTTGTTCTACAGTTTTCTGAGTAGCCAAGTTAAACATATCATCAGTAGATGTTGTTTTTTCTGAAACTGTCGGTTGTACACCCCACTGAAGAGCCAATCCACGAGCAGTTTCTTCGCTGAATGTTACAGCCAGGATATCTGCTTTAGGACGGAATTTAGAGATCATGCGAGCAGTGTGGCCGGATTCAGTAGCAGCTACAATCGTAGAAATGTTCAGATTCTTAGCTGTGTGTCCAACTGCCTGTCCAATTGCTTCAGTCATATCGTTCTGATCATAAGCTTTCAAAGCAAATGCGTCCTGATTGACTAATGCTGATTCTGTACGAGTCGCAATGTTATACATTGTCTGAACAGCTTCAACAGGGTAATCTCCAGCTGCTGTTTCACCTGAAAGCATAATAGCATCTGAACCATCAAAGATGGCATTGGCAACGTCGGAAGCTTCCGCACGTGTTGGACGCGGATTAGCCTGCATGGAATCCAACATCTGGGTAGCAGTGATAACAGGCTTACCTGCATTGTTACATAATTTAATCATGCGTTTTTGAACAATCGGCACGTCCTCAGTTGGAATTTCCACTCCAAGATCTCCACGAGCAACCATCAAGCCGTTAGAGATAGCTAGAATTTCTTCCAAATTATCTACGCCTTCCTGGTTTTCAATTTTAGGAATAATCTGAACATGCATTTTGTCCTGCTTTTCAAGCATTTCTGTAATTTCTAATACATCTGATGCACGTCTGACGAAGGAAGCTGCAATATAATCCACGCCATTGTCCAGACCGAATTGAATGTCAGATCTGTCTTTGTCTGTCAGACCCGGCAAGTTCACAGATACACCAGGAACGTTAACACCTTTTTTATTTTTAAGAATGCCCGTATTTTGAGCAGTTGTTACGATATCTTCGTTTTCACGATCGATGTCTGTAACCAGCAGGTTAATCAAACCATCATCAAGTAGAATACTTGAACCTGGAGTAACATCATTAATCAGTTCTGAATAGGTAACTGAGAAACGTTCGTTAGTTCCTTCAACTTCGTTCATTGAGATGCGCACGGTATCACCTTTAGTAATAGTGATTTTGCCATCTTTCATGTTGTTGGTACGAATTTCCGGACCTTTAGTATCCAGCATGATTCCGACCATTTTTCCAGTTTGTTCTGAAGCTTTGCGAATATTTTTAATACGGTTCAAGTGTTCCTCATGATCACCGTGAGAGAAATTCAAACGGGCAACATTCATGCCTGCTTCGATTAACTTGACAAGTGTATCTAGGGATTCACTTGCCGGACCAATGGTACAAACTATTTTAGTTTTTTTCATTTTGATATAACACTCCTATGTTTAGTATAGTTTTAATATAAAAATACTTTGCTAGACTCTTTATCTGGAAAAAGTACTAATTAGATATTTCCTGATTTAACTTATACAAATCGAGATTTGGTGTATGTGTCATATTGTCTAAAGTTTCGACAATATCTCTTACAATAATCTTCTCATTCTTTATTGCCATACAAACTCCGCCTTGACCATCTTTCAATGTATCAACGGCCTTTGCTCCAAACTGAGAGGCAAGAACTCTGTCTCTTGCAGTAGGAGAGCCTCCTCTTTGAACGTGTCCAAGCACTGTTACTCTGACATGGAAGTTGTCAATGGCATCCAGTTTCTCAGCGAATTCGTTGCCGTCCATAACGCCTTCGGCAAGAATAATAATACTGTGCTTTTTGCCTTTTTCTCTTCCGTCTCTGATGTTGTCAGCTACTTCAGTGATGTCGAATCCTTTTTCAGGAATAATAATCTGCTCCGCTCCACTCGCTACTCCAGTCCAGAGTGCAATATCACCGGCATCGCGTCCCATTACTTCAATGACAAAGGTACGAACGTGAGAGGTTGCTGTATCTCTGATTCTATCTAAAGCATCCAGCACTGTATTGATTGTCGTATCAAATCCGATAGTGTAGTCAGTACCCGGAATGTCATTATCAATGGTTCCAGGAATGCCTACACATGGGAAACCGCGTTTAGTCAAGGCATATGCTCCTCGATACGAACCGTCACCCCCAATTACAACTAATCCTTCGATACCAAATCGTTTCAGCTGCTCGATTCCTTTGAGCTGTCCTTCTTCAGTAGCAAACTGAGGATATCTGGCAGAATATAAGAATGTTCCGCCTCTTTGAATCATGTCTCCAACGTCACGGCGATTTAACTTTCTAATATCCCCGGCTACTAAACCTGCAAAACCGTAATTAACTCCATACACTTCCATATCTTCATGCAGTGCTTTTCTAACTACCGCTCTAATTGCAGCGTTCATCCCCGGAGCATCGCCTCCGCTTGTCAGTACTCCAATTCTTTTCATTACAATCCACCTTCAATGCATTTTCTTCATTTTCCTGTCAAAAACAACCGACAGAAATATGTAATTCATCCAGATAAAGAATACGTAAAAACGTACAGAAGCTATTTTACACTAAAACCTGACATATTTACATACATTTATTATCTTATCACTAATTGAGAAAAATGTCTTTGATAAAGCTGATATTATAGCTAATTTCCCTTATCTTTCAGAATAACATTCTTTTTGCCCAATAATTGAGCGAGTTCGTCCAGGCATTCTACTGATGGATCAGTGAAATACTGTTCTTTTAATGTCTCTTTACGTTTAGCTACTGAATCGTACACAATAACTGGCACTGTACCAGGATAGGACTGAAGCGTAGATAACGTGTCTTTTAATTTTTGCTGGCTGCTGGCTAGCTGATCGATTTTCAAGAACAACCGTCTCTGCTCTTCTGATTTCTCGGATACTTCTTTAATAGCATTTACGAGTATGTTCAATTGGTCTTTTTTCCATTCTGCCTTGCCGTTGACTGATATTACCGACTCTTCTATACAGTACTTACTGAATTTTCGGTAGTTTTCTGGAAATAGTACTGCAGTAGCTTCGCCAGATGAATCAGAAACAGTGACAAAAGCCATCGGTTCCCCGCGTTTCGTTTGGATTTTTTTAATTGCTTCAACCTGAACAACGTAATCTGCCATACCTTTATTAGTTGATTCCATTAGGAACTGATTGGCTCTCCCTGTAAATTGTTCTGTGGGGTGTCCAGAGAGATAAAAACCTGTTGATTCAAATTCCTGACGAAGCTTATCCTTGGAAGAAAGTGGTGGATGAACTTCTGTACGTGGTGCTAATGATTCAAACAACTCAATATTTCCGTTGCTCATAGCAATACTGTCCAAAACCGGTTCAATGGAATGGAGCATTGTGTTTCTGTTATCAGCAAAACCATCCAGAGAACCAGAGTGAATTAAAGGCACAATCAAACTGCTTTTTCTCCACCGCTGATCCAGTCGGGAAACCAAGTTGATTAAATCAGTATAATGTCCATTGCGCTTCCTTTCAGAAAGTATGTCGCGAATGAAATCTTTACGAAGACCTTTCACACTGTCAAGACCAAATACAATGGCCCCTTCTGAAACAGTAAAACTACCCTGACTTTCGTTTATGGAAGGTGGCTTTATTTTAATCGACTGCTTTTTCGCTTCAAGTATATAGGTTTTGACTTTTTCTTTATTATTGGTCGATTCACGTAACAATGACACGTAAAAGGAAGCTGGGAAATGAGCCTTAAAATAGGCCAGTTGAAAAGCCAATTTCGAATAGGATACAGCGTGTGAACGGTTGAAACCATAGTTAGCAAATCGTTCGATAAGATCGTAAATTTCAGTAGCCGTCTCTTCTGCATATCCCTTTCGCTTGGCACCTGCAACGAATTGGTTGCGCCCTGCATCTATTTCTTTTTTTATCTTTTTCGAGATGGCTCTTCTCAGTATGTCCGCTTCAGACAAAGAATACCCTGCTATCTTAGAAGCCACTTTCATTACTTGCTCCTGGTACACGATAATGCCATTGGTAACTGACAAAATATCCTCTAAATCAGGATGAAGATAGTGGATAGTTTCCGTTCCATTTTTTCTGGCAATAAATGTATCAATCTGTTCCATCGGACCCGGACGATATAGTGCATTAACTGCTACAATATCCTCAAAAGTATCTGGCCCCAGTTTTTTCAACACTCTTTTAATTCCCGGTGATTCAAACTGAAAAATACCATTCGTGTGGCCTTTTTTAAACAAGTTAATTGTCTGAGAATCTGACAAGGAAATACTGTCCAGTTTTTCTTCAATTCTCCCTTTTAATTCTTTAGTGTATCTCAGACAATTAGCCAGTATCGTCAGATTCTTTAAGCCTAGGAAATCCATTTTCAATAGTCCGACTTTTTCTACATCCCCCATGGTGTATTGGGTCAGCGGCATGACTCCACTTCCTTCTTGAAGAGGAGTTAATTCAGTTAAGTTGTTTCTAGAAATCACAACTCCGGCAGCATGCGTAGAAACGTGACGCGGCAAACCTTCAAGTTTCACTGCAATAGAGAAAATCTGTTTATGCAGCTCACTTTCAGTCAGAAGATTTTTCAGTTCCTGAGAGGAATGATAGGCTTCTTTAAGCGTTATACCCGGCTGACTCGGAATCGCAGCCGACCATCTTTTCAGCTCTTCAGTTGACAAGCCTAGGGTTCTGCCTGCATCTCTGACAGCCATTTTGGCTGCAAATGTACCAAAGGTTGCAATTTGTGCGACATGATCTTTACCGTACTTGTTGAAGACATAGTTTAAAATCATTTCTCTTTTATCATCTGGAAAATCCAAATCAATATCCGGCAAGGTAAAGCGCTCTTCATTTAAAAATCGGTCGAACAGTAAATCATATTCAATAGGGTCAACATCGGTGATGCGTAAGACGTATGATACCAGTGAACCTGCAGCCGATCCGCGTCCCGCTCCTGTCACTATGTTCTGCTTATGTGCATAGGCCATTAAGTCCCAGACAATGAGGAAATAGTCTGCAAAACCCATTTTATTAATGACAGACAGTTCCTTAGCTAAGCGTCTAGTATAAGCTTCAGAGGGGTTTTCTATTTTTTTATTTAGCCATTTATAGGCGACGTCCTCGAGATATTTTTCCGAACTCATCCCTTCCGGCTTTGGAAATTCCGGCAGGACTGAGGCCCATGAGAATTCAATACTTATCTTGTCAGCTAATTCAGCTGTTTTCTCGATTCCTCTACTTAACTGTTTGTCGTTGTAGAAGTTCTCTACCTCTCTAGAGTCTTTAAGGCAGTAGTTTTTCCGTTTGGCTGATATCGTTTCAAAATCCAGCTTCTCCTGATTTTCAATGGCATTTAGTACCTTGAGGGCAGGCTCGTCGTCTGTGTGTAAGTAATAAACAGGCTCATTAATGAGGTAGTCAATGTTTAAGCTTTCCAGCAACTCGAGTACCTTTACTAATTCTTCGTTATTATCTTCTGTCCATTTTATTCCTACGTAAAAATCATCAAATAAAGTCCTACAATTTTCAAGCAGGCTAACGGCGTTTCTGTCACGAGCCACCAGAAGCTCCCACAATTCTTCCTGCTCACTAACAGGGAGAACAGCTGCAATATCTTGCTGTACAGTTTCGATACTATTTAAGGAGAGGTTAACTTTATTCAACATTTTATCGGTTGATAGTATCATCAGCGACTGATAGCCAGTTTTATTTTTAGCCAGCAGTATCATATTGAGCGGTACAGATAAAGCTTCTCCACCATCCAGCTCAGCTGTCATCCCCAGAATAGGTTTGATATTGTTTTCTTTAGCTTTCTCATAAAATTCTACAGCACCATACAACACATTAAAGTCAGTCAGCGCAAGTGCTTTATACCCCTTTTTCTTGGCCTGATCAATTAAGGAAGAAATTGACACAGTACTTTTTAACAAAGAGTACGAACTGATGACTTGAAGAGGCACATAGGTCATATTTTTCACCTTCCAGTAAGGAATAAATTAATTGGAACAAAAAAGAAACTCTCGTTGATGCCCGAACCATTCGCCCAGCATCATTGAGAGTTTTGACTATCTAATTCCTAGTGCAATACGAGCATAGCGGCTCATTCTAGACGTGTCCCAAGCTGGATACCAGACTAATTTGACATCTGTTTCAGTAATTTCTGGAATAGTCTTCATAGCATTTAAAATATCTTCTGTAATAACGTCAGCCAATGGGCAGCCCATAGTTGTGAGTGTGATTTTCATTTCACAGTATCCTCCGTTAAAAACATTAACCTCGTAAACTAGTCCTAAGTTTACAATATCAATTCCTAACTCCGGGTCTATAACTTGCTCCATGGCCTGCATGATACGATTTTTTATATCTTGAATTTCTTCTTCTGTCCAAGCAGTTGTTTCATTGCTCATACTGTTCCCTCCTCGTATAATAAGTTTGTAGTTAAGAATTGTTCTTAACTTAGTTGATTGATTAACTGTTTGAAAGAATGGAGCTTTCTCCCCCATGGGGGAGAAAAATTTCAAAAAGTCACTTTTGATGATC
>NZ_BAAGPH010000136.1:0-21507 GCF_054784355.1 Alkalibacterium psychrotolerans
ACAAGGCCATTAGTTCGGTCATGAAGGCATTGAAGGGCGCTTCTGCAAGGGACTGGTTTAAAGCCTACCCAGATACGAAGAAGGAGCTTTGGAAAGGGTCGTTATGGTCACATAGTTACTTTGCCAGCACTGTAGGCGATGTATCCAAAGAAGTTGTGCTGCAATACGTTCAGACCAGCTAAAAGAATACAATAGCGGGCGTTCGAGACGTGATTCATCCCCTGGTTGAAACCAGGGGTTTTCTCACTAACGCCCCGTATAAAAGATCTGCTTAATCAGATTGACTATTTAAGGCAAAATGGAGATATCAATGAGGCTGAACGGGATAACTTGAAAGACATTGCCAACCGCAACCTTGAAGCTAAAGGCGAAGACGCATTCGGACGTCTCGATGAAGAGAATTAACCAGTTACTGTTAAGGAGGAGGTGTAAAAGTACAGAACACAGTCTTTTTACACCTTCTGTTTTCTTAGAATATACAAAAAACCCGTGTCGCACTACTTTAAAAGCAGTGCGACATGGGTTTATTATGAAGTGAATTACTTGTCAGCTAAGTTATAGAAAGCTTCTAGTCCTTCGTATACAGCCAAGTCACCTAATTGGTCTTCAATTCTTAGTAACTGGTTGTATTTTGCAATACGGTCAGTACGTGAAAGAGAACCTGTTTTGATTTGTCCAGCGTTCAATGCTACAGCGATGTCTGAAATAGTCGCATCTTCAGTTTCACCAGAACGGTGAGAGATAACTGCAGTGTAGCCAGCTTTTTTAGCCATTTCGATAGCATTGAATGTTTCTGTCAATGTACCGATTTGGTTAACTTTAATCAGGATTGAGTTAGCTGTGTCGTTTTTGATTCCACGTTCTAGAATCTTAGTGTTTGTTACAAACAAGTCGTCTCCAACTAACTGAATCTTGTCGCCTAAACGCTCAGTTAATAGTTTCCAACCGTCCCAGTCGTTCTCGTCCATTCCATCTTCAATAGAGATGATTGGGTATTTGTTTACTAATTCTTCAAGGTAATCTACTTGTTCAGCAGCAGTACGTTTCGCACCGTTTTCACCTTCGAATTTAGCATAGTTGTATACGTCGTCTTCGTAGAATTCAGCTGCTGCACAGTCAAATCCTAGGTAGACATCTTTACCAGGCTCAAGTCCAACTTTTTTGATCGCTTCAAGAATCGTTTCAACACCGTCTTCAGTTCCATCGAACTTAGGAGCGAATCCACCTTCGTCACCAACTGACGTTTCTAGACCACGGTCTTTAAGGATAGCTTTTAGTGCGTGGAAGATTTCTGCTCCCCAACGTAAAGCTTCTTTAAATGTTGGTGCGCCAACTGGCAATACCATGAATTCCTGGAACGCGATTGGTGCGTCTGAGTGAGATCCACCGTTAACGATGTTCATCATTGGTGTTGGTAATACTTTAGTGTTTGTTCCGCCAAGGTAACGGTAAAGTGGCAAATCAAGGTAGTCAGCAGCTGCACGTGCAACAGCAATAGATACGCCTAAAATGGCATTCGCACCTAATTTACCTTTGTTATCTGTTCCGTCAAGTTCGATTAACGCTTTGTCAACGCCCATCTGGTCACGAACATCCATACCGATGATAGCATCAGCAATTGTTCCGTTTACGTTTTCAACAGCTTTAGAAACACCTTTACCTAGGTAACGGTCTTTGTCTCCGTCACGTAGTTCAACGGCTTCGTGTTCACCAGTAGAAGCTCCAGAAGGAACCATACCGCGTCCGAAAGCACCGCTTTCTGTAATAACTTCGACTTCGATAGTTGGGTTACCACGTGAATCAAGAACTTCGCGTGCTAGTACGTCTGTAATAAATGGCATTTGTATTTTCTCTCCTTTAGTTTTCTTTTCCCAATTTTTGGAAAAAGCTTGGTTTAAATATTTTAATTGTTCTATTTAAGAACAGTTTAAAATCAGTTGTTTATTTCTCGATTAAGCTTTCGCCGGTCATTTCTTCAGGCTTTTCAATGCCTAAAAGATCAAGCATAGTCGGTGCCACATCAGCGAGTTTACCGTCGCCTCTTAGCGTTACACCTTTTTTAGTGACAATAACCGGTACAGGCACTGTTGTGTGCGCAGTATGGGGGTTACCTTCAGGCGTCAATTCCGTATCGGCATTTCCGTGGTCAGCAAAGATAATCACTGAGCCGCCTTTTTCATGGATAGCATCCACCACACGTCCAAGGTTTTCGTCTACCGCTTCAATCGCTTCGATTGTCTTATCCAGCATGCCTGAGTGTCCAACCATATCGGGGTTAGCATAGTTCAGGATGATGGCATCGTGTTCATCATTTTCGATGTCTTCAAGCAAGGCATCCGTTACTTCGTATGCACTCATTTCCGGTTTCAAGTCGTATGTTTCAACTTGAGGGGACGGAATCAGGATACGTTTTTCACCAGGGAACTCATCGTTGGTTCCGCCGTTCATAAAGAATGTCACGTGCGGATACTTTTCAGTTTCAGCAATACGCAACTGATTCAAGCCATTGTCAGCCAGAACTTGTCCGATAACATTTTTAAGGAATACAGGCGGGAACATAATTTCAGCATCCATGTCCGCAGTGTATTGCGTAAAGGTCACAAACTTAACGTTTTTAGGTGTCTGTCCTCTATCGAACTCTTCGAAATCCGGTTCAGTCAGTGCGCGTGATAATTCAATCGCACGGTCTGGTCGGAAGTTGAAGAACAGAACAGCATCGTTGTCTTTAACCGTACCAACAGCTTTGCCATCTTTTTCAATAACAACCGGTTCAACGAACTCATCCATTTTCTCGTTAGCGTAGCTGTCTTTCATCGCCTGTACAGGATCAGTTGCTTTGATTCCTTCGCCGTGGAAGATAGCATCGTAAGCACGTTTAACTCGTGGCCAGCGTGTATCTCTATCCATTGCGTAGAATCGACCAGAGATGGTTGCAATTTCACCGACACCCAATTCCGTTACAATGTCCTGCAGTTCTTCGATGAAGCGTGCGCCTGAATCAGGTGCTACGTCACGTCCGTCAGTAAAGGCATGGATATAGACTTTGTCTACACCTTTATCTTTAGCTGCTTCAACTAAAGCCGTTAAGTGACGCTGATGACTGTGAACCCCACCATCGGAAACGAGTCCAAATAAATGAAGCGCAGAGTCATTCTCTTTCACATGACTGACAGCATTATTGAGTGCTTCATTTGTCGCAAACTCACCGTCTTCAATCGCTTTGTCTATACGCGTAATACTTTGATAGACAACACGGCCAGCACCAATGTTGGTGTGTCCTACTTCAGAGTTACCCATTTGACCTTCAGGCAAGCCTACAGCCAGCCCAGAAGCCTTCATAGTATTGTGTGGGTAGTCGTTCCAGTAACGGTCAAAGTTGGGTTTATTCGCTTGTGCTACGGCATTACCGTATTCTTCTTCGCGCCATCCGAATCCGTCCAGGATAATGATGGCAACAGGTGCTTTGCTCATTTATTCAGCCGCCTCCAGTAGTTGTAAGAACGAATCAGCTTCCAGACTTGCGCCTCCAACTAGTGCGCCATCCATATCTGGTTGTGCCATTAACTCTTTAATGTTTGCTGGTTTAACTGATCCACCGTATTGAATACGGACAGCATCTGCAACGTCTTGTGAGTAAACATCAGCAACTGTTCGACGAACAACTGAGATAGTGTCATTAGCGTCTTCAGCAGTCGCAGTTTTGCCTGTTCCAATAGCCCAGATTGGCTCATAAGCAATAACTAGATTGCTTACCTGATCAGCGCTTAATCCTTTAAGAGCAGCTTCTACTTGACCGGAAACCAGGTCGTTAGTCTGTCCTGCTTCTTTTTGCTCAAGTGTTTCACCCACACAGATGATTGGAACCATGTTGTGGCTGATCACTGCATGTGCTTTTTTGTTGATGTCTTCATCTGTTTCATGGAACAGTTCACGACGTTCAGAGTGACCGATGATCACATAAGCCGCTCCGATATCTTCAAGCGCTTTAGGGCTGATTTCGCCTGTAAATGCGCCTTCGTCTTCAAAATGACAGTTCTGTGCAGCAATTTTGAGATCAGTATCCACTGTTAGATCGATCAGACTTTGAAGAAATAGACTTGGCGCGCCTATTACAGCGTCCACTTTGTCAGTTGAAGGGATCTTTCCTTTGACAGCATCGATGAACGTTGCCGCTTCAGTCGATGTCTTGTTCATTTTCCAGTTACCAGCGATAATTGGTTTACGCATTCTATCGTCCTTCTTTCTGTTGTGTAGTCCAGGGAAGTGTTCCTTACCTTTTGTTTAATCGCCGTCAGCGACCAGACCAGTTACGCTACTCATCTGGTCAAAACGGCTTGTCTTGCTTTTATTATCCAGCAATCCAAGCCTGACCTCGCACAAAAATGATGAATGAGCCATTGCGCAGTATGCTCTTCTAACGCATACTGTGACTCTACGCATTGAAATGCTAGATTCTCACCAATTGGGCGTCATTCCCTATTTTTGTGAAGGTCAAAACGGCTTGCCTTGCTTTTCTATTTATTATTTGTCTGAAATAGCTGCGATACCAGGAAGTTCTTTTCCTTCAAGGTATTCCAGTGAAGCTCCGCCACCTGTTGAGATGTGACTGAAGTCTTCTTCAAAACCAAGCTGCTGAGCAGCAGTCGCAGAGTCTCCGCCACCGATGATCGTTGTAGCATCTTCAAGTTTTGCAAGTGCTTCACAGACTTTGATTGTTCCTTGAGCGAAGTTGCTCATTTCGAACACACCCATTGGTCCGTTCCATACGACTGTCTTCGCATCTTTAAGTTCGTTTTCAAACAGTTCAACTGTCTTCGGTCCGATATCCAGACCCATCTTGCCTTCAGGAATGTTTTCTCCAACTGTTTCAGTTTCAACATCGTTAGAAAATTCTGCAGCTACGATAGAGTCAACGGGCAGGACAAGTTTATCTCCTGCTTTGTCGATCAGTTCTTTAGCTAGAGAAACTTTATCTTCCTCAACTAATGAATTACCAATGTCATGACCTAAAGCTTTGTAGAATGTGTATGTCATTCCCCCACCGACAAGAACTTTGTCAGCTTTAGCGATAAGGTTTTCGATGACGCCGATCTTATCTGATACTTTTGCTCCACCTAAAATTGCAACGAATGGGCGCTTAGGCTCATCAACTGCTCCACCGATAAAGTTGATTTCTTTTTCGACCAGGAATCCGGCAGCTGATTCAAGGTTTGATGCGATACCTACGTTTGATGCGTGAGCACGGTGAGCCGTACCAAATGCATCGTTCACGTAAACATCGCCTAGACCTGCCCAGTATTTACCTAATTCAGGATCGTTTTTGCTTTCTTTCTTACCGTCAACATCTTCAAAACGTGTATTTTCAAACATCAGTACGTCACCGTCAGCTAGTTCAGCTACTGCGTTTTCAAGCTCTTCTCCACGAGTTTGAGCTACAAACTTCACGTCTTTTCCAAGTAACTCACCTAGACGATCTGCTACAGGTTTCATTGATAGACCCGCTTTATCTTCTTCGGTCTTCACGCGTCCCAAGTGAGAAAAGACGATTACTTTTCCGCCTTGTTCAAGAATGTACTCCAAGGTTGGCAGTGCTGCCTGGATACGGTTGTCGTTAGAGATTTTTCCGTCCTTCATCGGTACGTTAAAATCAGCACGGACCAGTACTTTCTTGCCATTTAATTCTAAATCTTTAACTGTCTTCTTTGCCATGTGTAAAGTCCTACCTTTCTGTATGGAAAACTAACCCTGTTGACTCTGTTCCCTTTATTTCACAAAAAAAGGGGGAAGCGCGATCCCCTTTATTCAGTTTGAACAGTCCAATTTTTTGCTTGCGCATCAATCGTTGTGTCCTCTTAAATAATAGAGTATTAGCTCCCCCGCTTATTTATTACTTTACAATAGAGTTGTTTCTTATCTTAGATATTCGCTGGATATTAAAGGCTAGTGAAGTATTCTAAAGTTGAAACCATGTTTCCAGTGAATCCGTACTCGTTGTCATACCAAGCTACAGTTTTAACAAGTTGTCCGTCTTCGCTTTCCATGATTTTAGTTTGAGTTGCATCGAAGATTGATCCAGCAGGAACACCGATCACGTCAGAAGAAACGATTTCGTCTTCATTGTAGATGTAAGCACTTGATGATGCTTTTTCCATTGCTGAGTTAACATCTTCTACAGTAACGTCTTTTTTCAGTACAGAGTAAAGTTCAACCATAGAACCTGTTACTGTTGGTACACGTACAGCAGTTCCGTCGATTAGTCCATCAACTTCAGGAATTACTTTACCTACTGCTTTAGCAGCTCCAGTTGAAGCTGGGATAGCATTTTGTGCACCTGCACGGCTTTTACGTCCGCCTGGTGCATCTTGCAATACTTGACTAGATGTATAAGCGTGAATTGTGCTCATAAGTCCACGGCTGATTCCGAATTCGCTGTTCAGTACGTTAACCATTGGTGCTAGGCAGTTAGTTGTACATGAAGCAGCAGATACGATTTGATCGTCAGCATCTAGGATTTCGTGGTTTACACCGTAAACGATTGTTTTCAGATCGCCTTTAGCTGGTGCAGAGATCAATACACGTTTAGCTCCAGCATCAACGTGTGCTTGAGAAGATTCTTTAGATACATAGAAACCAGTACATTCAAGTACAATATCGATTCCAAGGTCTCCCCAAGGTAATTTGCTAGCGTCTTTTTCTTCAAAAGCTTTAATTTCTTTTCCGCCAACAACTAGAGAGTCACCTTTAACTTCTACATCATGCGGGAAACGACCTTGAGCTGTATCATATTTTAGTAGATACGCTAAGTCTTCGTTATCTGTTAAGTCGTTGATTGCTACTACTTCTAATTCTGTATCCATTTCTAGGATACGACGAAGTGCTAAACGACCGATACGACCAAAACCATTAATTGCTACTTTTGTTGACATAATCTAATTTCCTCCTTAGGAAATAAATATTTTTTTTATTTTAAAGGGTTTCCCCGTTTAAAATCTCATTTGCGGCTGCCTCATCCGTCACTAACCAAGTGTGAGGAGGGACAGTTTTCATGTGGGCTTTTATTGCTTGCGCTTTTTCTCTTCCGCCGGCTACAGCGACCACATTCGCTATACTCGGTAATTCGGAAGACTGCAGGCCTATGCGGGATAATTTGTGTACAATATCTCCCTGAGGATTAATAAACTCACCAAACGCCTCTGCGACTGCTTCTTTTTCAACAAGCTGTGCCAGCGTCTCTTCGTCCATCCCTCTTCTTTTAGCCATCTCGAGCGCATTGCCGATACTGTAAAGTACCAGTGTTGCATTTTCCAGAATATCAAGGGTTTCCTTGATTTCCGGTTCTTCAAGCAACAGTGAATAAGTTTCTGACCGAACATGTTCGGGAGCATATAACGCCCGGCTCATTCCGCCAGTCTTCTTCGCCATCATCTCTGCGATAACATTGGCCTGTATATCAACAGATTCGCCTAGTCCACCACGTGCGGGGACAAAAAGGAGTTCTCTGTTCAGGCCCATCTGCTGACTGATGACTTCTGCCACTTGAACCATCGTTGTACCGCCCATAACTGCTACCGTACTTTTTCCTTCCGGTAATAGAAAGTCCATGACCTCTGTTGTGGCTCGCGCCATATCTACCAGAGTTGTCTGATCCTTATCTGAATTACCGATGACGATAGTACAGTGTTGAATGCCAAGTGCATTTGCCAGTCGTGTCTCTTTTTCCTGAGACTGGACATGCTGCCCCATCAATTCTTCTAATTGATAATACACAGTCACTCCGGTTGGTGTACATTCCATACCTTGACTGGACGATTTAATCAGACCCTGATTCCTTAGAACTTCGACCTCTTTACGGAGTACACGTTCTGTAAATCCCAGACGTTCAGCTAGTGTTCGTCTGCCTATAGGTGCTGATTTCTTGATATGACTCAAAATGTAAAACCGTCTTTTCAAAATATGAAGTGTGCCCGGTGCAACTTTTTCAATTACTGACAGCATATAACTAGGCACCTTTCCTGACACTCTATTCAACTTGAGCTGATCGACTACAAGATAGTCTCTCTTGCACGTTCTATTACAGTGTATCAGCAAGCGGGCCAGAAATCAACCCATCAACTTAAATCGGCGGGACATTAGTTGTCCAATGAAGAGCGTTGGATTATCTCTCTTCATTTCTATTTAGTTTGCTTTCAATAATACTTTCAAGTTCCTCTTCCGTTATATGCTCGTCAAATACGTAGTCTTCAATTACTACTGTCGGAACCAAGGTCACATTAGCTGCTTTCACTTCATCTCTGATTGCTTCAGACTGACTAGTGTTGTCCTGTTGTTCGGCACCCCGTTTTGCCTGGGCAAAAGCTGCGACTTCGTCTTCCGGCAAATCACCCCATTCATTCAAGTGAGTCATATAGTAGTCCAAGTCGTTCTCGGCCTGCTCGATATTCTGATAGTTAATGTGGGCGTGAAGGATATTCCCTTTTCTTAAACCCGGTTTATCCTTGTCGTATAATTTGATGATACGCTCTACTTTATTGTCCTGAACATATTTGTCCAAGACCGGACTGCCTTTTTCCCACCATTCCTTGGAAAAAGGACACCTTACATTGAGAAATTCTACTACTTTAACTGGTGCATCTGTATCGCCTAAATGCAGACCCCCTTTGGTAGTGACGGCATCCGTTTTTATAGCTGATTTGTCCACGTACGCACTCCTTTCTCTTTTACTCTACTTATTCTATTATACTCTTGTGAAAAATCATTAGCCAATCATAAGCCCTATAGATTTCTTCTTCACAATAGCTGGTTTTTCCTAGGGGGTTCTTTAAAAAATAGCGATAATTTTGTGCTTCGGTAAAGTGGAAAGTTTCAAGGAGATGAGTCTGCTGAAGTTCAGTGATATTAGGTAAACTCACCCTCGGATTATCGTGAGTGTGCCGAAGTGGGGGCTCCTTCGGTATACCCGGTAATGTTTCGCTCTGAGTTTGCTGAAATACGTGAGCTTTCGGCGAACTCAAAGCAAATTTGCGCTGAGTCTGCTAAAGACTGCTCTTCTTTAGCAAACTCAGCTATCTGAAAATTTGAGTGAACCCAAGATGCCTCTTTTTCGGTAAAGTGAGTGTGTTGGTTCGCTGCAATCTGCCGAACTACCCCACTCTTTGGCAGACTGGCTGCCTTGGTCCTTGTCAGTTTGCCGAAGAGGACATTATCGGTCAAAACGTCTCAATACAATCTTCTTGTTTATACTGAAATGTGTCCGTTAAGCTACTTACTTGCTTTAAAAGCTATAAGGAAACGGTCAGAACTGACCGTTTTTCCTTTTATCAAGTACAAAAAAAGCCAGCTGACTAAAATCTCAATGGACTTAGCCAGCTGGCTTCTAAAGGTATTTAATTATTTTGTTAAATCTTCTGAGCTATCCATAATCTGATCGACTAAGCCGTAATTTTTAGCTTCGTCGGCAGTCATGAAGAAGTCACGATCTGTATCGCGCTCGATAACTTCCATTTCCTGACCAGTGCGCTCAACCAGAATACGGTTCAAGCGGTCACGGGTTCTCAAGATGTGCTTGGCAGCAATTTCAATTTCAGTTGCCTGACCTTGAGCTCCACCTAATGGCTGGTGAATCATAATTTCTGAATTTGGCAGGGCGAAACGCTTGCCTTTTTCACCGGCAGCCAGCAGGAAGCTTCCCATAGAAGCCGCTAGACCAATAGCGATTGTCTGAACGTCCGCTTTAATGAAGTTCATTGTATCGTAAATCGCCAGTCCAGCAGTAACACTTCCGCCTGGTGAGTTAATGTAAAGATAAATATCTTTTTCAGGATCCTGAGCGTCCAGGAATAAGAGCTGAGCAATAACTGAGTTGGCAACCTGGTCATCAATGCCGCCACCCAGCATAATGATGCGGTCTTTCAGAAGACGAGAATAAATGTCATACGCACGCTCGCCGCGTGGAGATTGTTCAATAACTGTAGGTACTAAATTCATATTTATTTCCTCCTATAACTTCATTCTTAATTAGTGTAGCATATTTGTGTTTTTTAATGAATCTAAAATGATTATACATTAAAGGTCAAAGAAGGTCAAAGGTTTCGTCTGACTTTTAGCTTTAATAATCGAAGCTATTGGTTTCTAACCCACTGAATCTTTATTCTTCACTTTCATTTGCTGCCCTCTTCTTACTCTCTTCAAAAGCTTGAATAGCCAATTCCCGGCTTCGTTTATGGTTAACAATGGGTTCAGGGTAATCGTGTCCAATTATTACACCCGCTTCTTCCTGCTCTTCTTCCGTGAGTTTGGATGGTTCGTGAATTTTTTTATCGGTAATGTTTTTCAGTTCTGGGACAAACTTTCTGATAAATGAACCGTCTTTGTCAAAGCGCTCGGACTGAGTGGTCGGATTGAAGACTCGAAAATATGGGACCCCGTCCGTTCCGGTTGATGCCGCCCACTGCCAGCCGCCGATGTTACTGGCTGCATCATAGTCAATCAGCATCTTCTGGAAATACTTTTCTCCCCAGCGCCAGTCGACCAGCAAGTCTTTCACTAGAAAAGACGCTGTAATCATTCTCAAGCGGTTATGCATCCAGCCGGTTTGATTCATCTGTCGCATCGCTGCATCGACAATCGGGAAGCCTGTTTTTCCTTCTGTCCATTTTCTGAAGTTCTCTTCATTATTGTCCCAGTCAATTTGTCTGAAGTCTTCCTTGATGGACTGCTCTTTCTGTTCTGCGTTCGTCGCATAAATCATATTGTAAAAGTCGCGCCAGGCCAGCTCCTGAATAAAGGTTTCCCGACTCGTAGACGCCTCGGCTTTCATGACTTCTGAGTAAACGGTGCGAATCGACAATTCCCCAGCTCTCAAGTGCTTGGACAGACGACTCGTCGCGTCTTTCATCGGAATGTCTCTGGCTTCATCGTAGTCATTTAAATGATTTTCAATAAATTCTTCCAGACGGTCATGCGCAGCCGCGTTCCCAAGTTCAACGTCATCAAGTTCGGCTTGCTTTGACAGAAAGTCATCGAACTGTTTTTCATCTTCTTCAAAAAGCTGATCTTTGATTATTTTTTCTTCCTTCCAGTCAACTTGAATGACATCAGGCTTTTGCTTTTCTTTCCACTTATTAAAGTAAGGGGTAAACACTTTATAAGGTGTGCCCGAATTCGTCTTGATTTCCTGAGCGGAATGAATGTGGTGATCATGGTAGCCATGAGCCGTTACTTTCAACTCTTCAAACAGCTTGCCTGCCTGCTTGTCACGCTTCAACCCATACCCTTTTTCATCGCGATTCACATAAATATCCTTCCAGTCCGGGACTGTTTCTTTAAGCTTTTTGAACGATTCTTCTAAGTCCCCAAATAATATCTGAAGCTTGCCACCTTTATCTTCTATTTCTTTTTGAAGTGTCCGTACACTCTTGAAAAAAGCAGCCTGGTTCAGGGAACCTGCTTCCAGAAATTGTTCAGGATTAACGTGGAACAAGAGCAGCAAGTTATCTTCCCTTTCCATTGCTTCTTTCAGTGCTGTGTTGTCTTCTAACCTCAAATCTCTTCTAAACCACATCACTGCTGTCATGGTTTGCCTCCTCAAATAGTGCAGCATTCTAGGTAATTGTAACATATGACAGGGTAATTTTTCTTACTGACGGATTGCTTCAGTTTACTCCTGGTTTATTAGTGTGAACTACATTTTTCAGCTCATTTTGTCGAGTTCAGTTTTCTGAACTCCACCGATTAGTCAGTTTTACCAAACAGAATGCAGTTCCTAATAAAATTAACATGCAAACTACACTCCGACGTTAGTTCACCTTATAAAGGATTTGACGAACTAGACAACTATTGAAATTAGTGCAGTTAAATTAGTCGGCCTCTTTAAAATCTATTAGACGAAAAAAACTCACTCAAAAGCGAGTGAGTTTTTCCTATACCCTATTAACCTTTTATTCTGCACTGATCAGTTCAAGTGGTGCAGCGATTTCCTCGTCGATTGTGGCGCCTGAGAAGTACTCGTACACAGTATCGACAGCAATGGAGCCCATTTCATACGGTTGCTGCGCAATGGTTGCATCTAGTCGTCCTGCTTCAATTTCTGATAAAGCGTCATCATTACCGTCAAAACCGACAACAACCACGTCACTCATGCCTGCGCCTTCCAACGCTTCAAGTGCACCTAAAGCCATTTCATCGTTTTGGGCAAAGACTGCATCAATATCTGAGTAGGACTGAATGATGTTTTCCATAACGCTCAAACCTTCTGAACGGTTAAAGTTAGCTGACTGGCTTTCAACAACATTGAGTCGCTCGTCTGCAACATTACGGAAACCTTCTCCACGTTCGTTGGTTGCAGATGCTCCCGGTACGCCTTCAAGCTGAACCACACTGGCATCTTCTCCCACTAAGTCGATGATAAACTCAGCTGCCATTTCTCCGCCTTCCACGTTGTCTGATGCGATAAAGGTCAAGACGTCGCCGCCTTCACTCGAACGGTCAATGGTAATGACAGGAATACCTGCTGAGTTAGCTGACTCAATAGCTGGTGTAATCGCGTCTGAATCCACTGGGTTAATCAGAAGAATATCGACCCCTTGCTGAATCAAGTCATCAATGCCGTTGATTTGAGTGGCTGTATCATCCTGGGCATCAACCGAACGGACAGTTGAACCATTTTCTTCTGCTGTTTCAACCACACCTCTTTGCAGGTCTCCGAAGAAAGGGTTATTCAATGTAGAAATGGATAAACCGATGGTAATCTCCTCGGCTGACATTTCTTCCACTTCGCCATTATCTCCTGCCTGGTCGCCTTCCAGAGTAGCTGCTCCACATGCGCTTAAAGCCAGTACTGATGATAGTGATAATAGTCCGATAAGTTTTTTCATTGTTAATTCCTCCATTTTTCTCTTTTTATTTTTTTCTATCCAATAATACCGCAATGATTATGACGACCCCTCGGACAACCTGCTGGTAAAAGCTGGATACGCCAAGTAAGTTTAGGCCGTTGTTCAATGTTCCGATAATCAAGGCACCAATGAGTGTCCCGACAATACGTCCTTTACCGCCTGCCAAGCTTGTTCCGCCAATAACGACTGCTGCAATGGCATCCAGTTCATAAGCTGTCCCCGCAGTAGGCTGGGCTGAGTTCAATCGAGACGTTAAGATAAGTCCTGCTAGTGCTGACATCATTCCGGATATCGCATAAACCATTGTTTTTACTCGGTCAGATTTGATCCCGGCAATATAAGCCGCCTGTTCATTCCCACCGATGGCAAAAGTTTTACGGCCAAAGGTCATCTTATGAAGTACGATAAACAAAATCATAAAGGCTGCTGTTGTAAGAATGACTGGGAATGGAATCCCGAATAGATAGCCTCTTCCGAAGAACTGAAAAGCAAAGCCGCCACCGAAGCCGGTAATCGGATTTCCTTCAGTGTAAACGAGCGTCAGTCCACGATAGATGGTCATCGTAGCCAGTGTGCCGATAAATGGTGCCACATTTCCTTTTGTAATCAACAGTCCGTTGATCATTCCCAGGAAAGCCCCTATTAAAAGACCCGCTAGTATAGCCAAAGGCGAAGGTACTCCCAAGGCAATAATGCCTGCTGTCAAGGCACTCGATAAGGCCAGAGTCGAACCGACTGAGAGGTCAATCCCTCCGGTGATAATGACAAAGGTCATCCCGAAAGCAATCAAGGCATTGACTGATACTTGTCTCAGGAGATTAAGCAGGTTGGCCGGCCTGATAAAGTTCACGTTCAGTACCGTTACGATGAGCATAAGCACAATCAGCGCAACCAGCGGACCCAGTTTGCGGTACAGTTCACTTCGTTTTTCTTTTTTTCTTGTAATTGCTGCACTTTTTGTATCCATTATTTTCCTCCTGTAGCTAAGGTCATGATGCGTTCTTCTGATAATTCTTCCCGGTTCAGTTCGCCTGAAATTCTTCCTTCATGTACGACCAGTACCCGGTTGCTGACACCGATCACTTCCGGCAAGTCACTTGAGACCATGATAATGCCGACGCCGCGTTCTGCCAGCTCTTTCATCAGATTATAAATTTCACGTTTGGCACCGACGTCAACCCCACGAGTCGGCTCATCAAGAATCAGTACGCGAGAACCGGCACCAATCCATTTGGCAAGAACAACTTTCTGCTGATTCCCACCAGATAAAGCTCCGACAGGCAGTTCCATATGGGCGGTCTTGACGGTCAATCGTTTAATGAGTAGATCAACGAAGTCCTCTTCTTCCTTGTCGTTAATCCAACCGCCTTTTGAAAATTCTTCAAAGGCTGTCATACTGATATTGTCTCTGACTGAAAAATCAAGAATCAGTCCCTCTGATTTTCTGTCTTCTGTCAGGAAACCCATACCTTTTGAAACGGCATCCGATGGCGTTTTAATGCTTATTGTTTCGCCATCCAGATGTAAGTCGCCACTGTCAATGTCGTCTATTCCAAAAATACCTCGCATGATCTCCGTTCGTCCGGCTCCCATCAAACCGGAAAACCCTAAAATTTCACCGGCATGGAGGGTAAAGGATATATCCTCGTAATCGGGCATATGCGTCAGATTTTTCACTTCAAGTACCGGCTCGCCTTTCTGATTATCCATTTCCGGATAGTAATCATCCAAATCTCGCCCGACCATGTGCCTAACTATTTCATCGTAGTTGGTGTCACTGGTCTTTTTCGTACTAATGGAGACACCGTCTCTCATGACTGTTACCCGGTCACTGATTTCAAATATTTCTTCCATTCGGTGTGAGATATAAACGAGAGCTACGTTCTTTTTTTGAAGCTGTCGAATAATTTTAAATAACGTGCGGATTTCTCTGTCTGTCAAAGCCGCTGTCGGCTCGTCCATGATAATCACTTCTGCATCATTCAGAAGTGTCTTGGCGATTTCAACCAGCTGCTGCTGCCCGACGCTCAAAGTTTTCATGGTTCGACTGAAAGAAATATCGATGCCCAGCTCCTTAAAGACGGCTGCGGCTCTCTTTTCCATTTCTTTTGTCTGAACCCAGCCCAGTTTGTTTTTCATTTCCTTGCCCATGAACATATTTTCCAGCACCGTCATATCCGGCCAGGTAATCATTTCCTGATGGATAAAACTGACGCCATGCTCTTCTGCATCTTTCGGATTGGCATAGAGGGTCTCTTTGTTATTGATAAACACTTCGCCGCTGTCTTTCTTATGCAATCCTGTGAGGATATTCATCAGTGTCGATTTCCCGGCACCGTTCTCACCCATTAAGGCATGCACTTCACCTGATTGGAGCGTAAAATCGACGCCCCTCAGTACTTTGTTTTCACCAAATGCTTTGGTGATACCTTTCATTTCAACCTGCACAATACATTCCTCCTAAAAAATTACCCCTGCCTGTAAAATCACATTTGCGTACGGTGTAACTTCTCCTGTTCGGATAATGGCTTTCGCCTGTTTTGACCGCTCTTTGAATGCCTCATGAGACAGGTAGGAAACGTCTGCACCCTCCTGATCCAGCTGTTTAAGAACCTCCTGGTGTACAGCATCGTTCTGCTCTTTAATCTCTTCTGCCAGTAATGCCTGTTCCACTTTCATGTCGGCTAAAACCACTTCAACAACATCCATGAATAGGGGCGTCCCCTGTTTCAATGCCAGATCAATTTTTTTGACTCCATCCGGTACTGGCAAACCGCAGTCTGCAATGATGATCTCATCGGTATGGCCTAAATCCGCCAGTAATTTACTTATCTCACTATTTAAAATTCCATTCTTTTTCAAAATGCTCATGCTCCTTCATCTGTTCTAAGCTTGGTGCACCTGTCTGGGCTCCGGGTTTCTGAATCGACATGCCGGCTGCCAGATTACCGAATTTGATGCTGTCTTCTATAGTCAGACCCGATGCATAGGCAAAGGCAAAAGCTCCGTTAAATGTATCTCCAGCCCCCGTAGTATCCACTACTTTTTTAACCTTGAGTGACGGGACGGTCTGAATACGCTCACCGTCATGGAAAACGGCTCCTTTACTTCCTAAGGTAATGATTAGTTTATTTGGGTACTTGGCAAGCAAGTCCTCCCTGTCCTCACCTGGAAACAGGACGTCACATTCCGTTTCGTTAGGTGTCAAAAAGGTCACTTTGTCCAGCAGCTCCCGCTCGATTTCACGTGCCGGCGCTGGATTTAACAGCAGCGGAATGCTCAGTTCACTGCACTTTCTGATTAAATACTCTACTGTCTTCACAGGGGTTTCGTTCTGAACAAGAACAAGGTCGCTTTGCTGAAAGACGGTCTCTTTCTCGAAAACCTGTTCCAGCATGTCCTCAGAATACGCTCCGTTGGCACCCGGCACATAGATAATTGAATTATCCCCTTCGACGAGTGTAATAAATGCCGAACCTGATGATTGTGTAACCCGTTCCACATTATTTACAAAAATGCCGTTATCCTTTAAATTCGTCAGCAGCTGATCGCCGAAAGCATCTTCTCCTACAGCTCCAAGCATTGCTGTCTCTGCACCTAGTCGAGCGGCAGCCGCTGCCTGGTTCGCTCCTTTTCCGCCAAAGCTGGTGCTGAAGGCTTTTCCTTCAACCGTTTCACCCATAAGCGGCCGTCTGTCCGTCTCGACAACGAAATCTGTCGATATGCTTCCTATCACCGTAATCTTTGCCATAAAATCTCTCCTGTTCTTTACCTTAATGAATCTCTTTTGATTAGTTTTGGCTCAAGCTTCACTTTCTTGTTCTCAACAACATTTTTTTCAATCAAATCCACCAGCATTTTGGCTCCCTTGTATCCAACTTCATAAGCTGGCTGGGCAATAGTGGTCAGTCCTGGATACATCAGTCTGCTGAACAGCATATCATCGTATCCGATAATCTGAATATCGTCAGGGATGTTATACCCTTTTTTAATGGCTTCCTTCATAACTGCCAGGGCGTACACATCATTACTTGCAATCACGCTGTCGAAAGTCTGAAATGTCTGAAACAGGTTTTGAGCAGTCGCTTCCGCTTTATCCACTTGGTAAGTATCTGTTTCAAACACCCGACAATCTACATCTGCTTTATTCAAAACATCTAAAATACCTGACAGGCGATCCTTAGCTCCGGAAACTGTCTGCGGTCCAGCCATTACAATGATTTTCTTTCCGCCCGCGTCCAAAATTGCTTGACCAGCCAGTTCGCCGCCAAGGCTGTCATCGGTTGAGATAGAATATATTTCATCTTCTTTGGCTCGGTCCAGCAGAACAAAAGGCACACGGTCATTGTACTTTCTCTGACCAGAGGCTGCTGATAAAATCCCACTGATGTTGTACTGTGAAAAAAACTTCACGTACATATCTTCCTTGTCTGAATTATCTTCCACATTTCCTAAGATAACCATATAGCCATTCTGCTGGGCATAGTCTTCTACACCTTTTGCCAGCAAAGGGAAGTAGGGGTTAGAGATATCGGGCAAAAGCAGGCCAATCATTTTAGATGTCTTCTGGTAAAGTGAGCGGGCCACTTCGTTTGGAACATATCCCAATACCTTTATGGCTTCTTCCACTTTCTTACGGGATTCTTTTCCAACGTATCCGCTGTCATTTAATGTCCTGGAAACCGTAGCTACAGAGACACCGGCATATTCTGCCACCTGTTTGATTGTCACCATCGTTGTCCACCCCTCAATCTGTAACCGATTACACATTTAGTGTAACATGACTTTTTTTATTGTCAATAGGAAGCGCTTTATTTTTTTAAATCCTGCTAAATTTATTAATCTGCTCTTTGTAGTGACTGTTTCGCACACTTTATTGGCATCTTTAACGCATCTTTACTATACTTAAGAGCATGAAACTTTTTAGGAGGAAATTTTATGAAATTAACTGAGGGGTATCCCTTGAGAAAAATAACTATTGGCGAACAGCTTTTGATGTGGCTGGTCTCCCCTGTGCTTTTTCCACTTATCGCTTCGGTCTTATTTGGAATAATATATGGTTTGTGGACTACGGGAACCGGTCAGTCACCAGATGAAATTCTGGAAGGAATCGGTAGTCTTGATGGTCTGATTACTTTTGTTGGCTTTACTGGCAGTCTTTTGCTGATGGCGCTCATCATTATGATTAAAAAACTTCCAGTCATGAACCGAAAGCGGCTCAGTAGAGAGGAATCAGCTGGTGTGCGAGGCCTGACGAAAGAGGATTGGAAATTCCTTGGGTGGTTTGTCCCTGTATCCTATGTTTTGTTTAACATCGGCGGATCGATTCTGGAGGTCGTGATGGGAGGCGGCGAACTAGTCAACCAAGAAGCGGTGGAAGCACTGGTGGTGGATACACCTCTTTGGATGCTGTTCATTATCATTGTTATCGCTGCACCTCTTGCTGAAGAATGGCTCTTTCGCGGCATAATCTTCTTCAGGAAGGAACACAATGAGATTAGCTGGACGACACTAATTCTCACATCCATATTGTTTGGTCTGGTCCATGTGCCCACAACTGTCGTCGCAGCCTACACTTATGTCGGCATGGGCCTGTTATTCGGTTACGCAGCCAAGCGGACGAAATCTGTGGAAGCTGCAATCTTCTTCCACTTTTTCAATAACCTGATTGGCTTTATCGTTTTAGCCGCTGCTGGGTAAAATATAAAGCATCAAAAAAAGGCTGTCCTGCTATCAGGGCAGCCTTTTTTGATACTCATCTTTCTTTATGCGAAAATTGCAAACATCAGTCCAGCAAAAACAAATAGAAGTACACTGCCTGCATTAATTGCTTGCTGCTTTTTCAGTGGTACCTTTTTATCCACATAGTCTGAAAAGAAATACTGGTAACTGTGCCGTAATATGTAATATACTCCTACCGCTCCCAATGCGCTGAGTAATGTCTGGAATGTAATATCCCCAGTGCGTGCCTGCTCAGTCAATAATTGCATCATCAATAGAAAAGCTGGAGCGATAATATATTCGTTGGTAGGAAATTCTTTAAATTTTGATTTAGCGGGTGGAGATGAACCGACAATCTTCATCAGACCTTCTCTAAATGCCATACTAATGACACCAGAAAGTCCTCCAATAACAATTTTAGTCCATAGAGGTTCCTCCCAGAACAGAACTAAAAGGACAGTCATAACTAAGATGCCTGTCAGACTTGATAGGGTCTCAATTTTGTCTTCACTCATACGTTTTACACTCTTTTCTCTCTAACTTTTACAAAGGCTTACTCATCTTTCATCTGCTCTTCTACTTTTCTTTCCAGCTCTTTTACCTTGAACGCCAGACTGGACACCATGAAGAACAAACTGCTAATCAACAACAGTAAAATCGAATTCCACATGTTATACTCTCCCTTCCACTCTATATAATTATTATTTATTTTTCATACTACTCCGTCGGCTTAACATAATTAAAAGCCTTTTCTGCAGCTTCCCTACTGTATAAGTATTGCTATCAGCAGCAATGCAGCCTGGTGCAGCGGATAGAACCAGTAGAAAAAATATCTAGGCAGTCGAGGCAGCCTGATTCCTTTTTTCATCCAGAAGAGCGGTACAGACAGAACTGACAGGGCCTGAGTGCTGAAGCCAATCAGAAACTGAACTGCCAGTGCCCAAACAACTCCCTGGACCTTGTCCTCTTTTTTCATCCAGTAAATCGCCCAGCCGAACAGAAAGCCGTAAATACTGTACTCTGCAATAAAACTCAGCAACATAAAAAGCAGGAAGTATCGTTTGCATTTCATGGACAAAGAAAAAATACCCAGCAGAAAAAGCACATTAATGGTGTTCGGGGTCACCGGCATGGACAGAACTCCAAGCCCTAACAGACGGATGATGTACTTCTTGTAATCCGATGTCCGTTCAGTCCCTTCAACCGTACTGTAAAGAAAACAGGGAAAAGCGATCCGGCCAATCATGCGCATCCAAATCAAACCGGGAAAAAGAAAGTAACCAATATGGTCTATCAGCATAGTCAGAATACCAACCCATTTTATGGTGTTCAGTTTGTCATCGAACTCTTTTTTCATGGTTTCTCACCTTTTTCCTGGCATAATGCCCTCTGTCTTGTCTTTCTCATTATAACTTTTTCAAGATAAAAAAACAGCGCAGACAAAATTACCCAATGGCGTCTACACTGTCTAAAAAGTTTACTTTAGTGTCTGAATTCTCTCTTTTATATTGTCTCGTGTTTCACGAAACTTATTCAGAATTTCTTCTTCCGTTCCCGTGGCTTTAGCCGGATCCTCCAAGTCCCAGTGTTCATGTGCGACACCTTTTGGAATCGTCGGGCATTTATCCAGTGCATCGCCACACAATGTGATGATCAAATCCGCCTGGTTAAAGTAGTCCTGGTCAATCAAGTCGGATGTCTGCCCACTAATGTCCACACCATCCTCTTTCATCACTTTAACGGCTCTCGGATTTAGACCATGAGTTTCTATTCCCGCACTTCTGACTTCAAACTGGTCAGAATCAAGCAGTTTCCGGCCGTACCCCTCTGCCATCTGGCTGCGACACGAGTTACCTGTACATAGAAAGTATAGTTTGTTCATACAAGATTCCCCTATTCTTTTCAATAATCATTTAACTTTTCATCTGGTTTATTAGAAGAATGATTGGACACTTTTTACAATAATTAAAGTAATACATCCTTCTAAAATCATAAATCGATTTAATTAGTTTAATTCAAACTTCTAGATTTAATCTTCGTCTTTAAAGAAATTATCAAGTTCATATGTCTCTACTTTCTTTATATATAGTTGATGTTTCTCAACGAGATTTGCAATCTCCTCACCATCGATTAACGTTATAACCCGCGTTCCTTCTCTCGAAGCTTTTAATGCTTGTTTAGTAAAAACGGAAGTAGTAATGAATATTCCAAACTCAGCATTATACTTATCCATCGCTCCTCTAAATTTATCGATTTCAGGGGAGGACACGCTGCCATTCCATCTCTTAGCTTGAATGGCCACTCGAGAAGTTCTAAAGTCATTAGCTGTTACATACCCAAAACCATCAAGTCCACCGTCGGCTACTGGTTGAATACCAATACTTTTATCAATATCTACACCCATTTCTTTAACTAGAGCTCGAGAAAATAGTTCGAATTTAGTTGGGCTCATATTTATAAGGGCTTCCTTGAGTTCATCCTTCCATCCTTCAGTTACATCTTCTTCTGAGATATCCATTTCATTGTCTTCAATTACTTTAGGATCTTTTGCTTTTCGTTTCTTTTTATTCACTTTTGATCGCCTATCCCACTCTGGTTCCGATATTAAATTTACCTCATGATTAAGCTTTTCTTCATCGTCTAGATTAAAAGTTCTACCTTTTTCCGTTAATTCGATATTTTTGTTTTCAGTGGGGGTTACAAAATCTGCAAATTCCAGAGATCTTAATCCGAAATTAAACGGAAAATTAAAAGGTCTAAACTTATCCTGAATAATTCATAGTACCTTGTCAGAACAGGCATTTATCCCGCTTTGATAAGGTTTATCACTCTATTCCTTCTTCACCCGTTGGGTGAAGAAAAAAATATACAAAAAGAGCACACTCTATGTTAT
>NZ_BAAGPH010000137.1:0-27616 GCF_054784355.1 Alkalibacterium psychrotolerans
CTGTTGGTACTTCAATTATAGCCGGTGGGGCTCATTTTGTCTTTAAAAAAGAAACATCCCTCGACCATTTTTTTTTCAAAATCGGTCGAGGGATGTATTCATTTTAGGGGAGTTTTTTCCCAGCCCCTTTTTATCTCCTGATGTGCATCCATGCTATAATTAACCATCTTCATATTCCCCTAGGAGGTGCCATCATGACACAATCCAAAATATTCGGCGCCAAGGTTCTGTCCTATGTTCTTATCGGGTGGGTTATCCTTCGCCTCATCTTCAATGTCCCTCTTCTGCACACTATTGCAATCGGCCTACTGCTTTCTATAATCACCTATGTGTTTGCTGATATACCTTTTCTAAAAACACACTGGTATAAACTAATGACCGCTCTGGAGTTCTTTCTAGTTCTCAGTGGTATAAGCTATTATCTGATTCTTACAAACAGTAATTTGCTTATTCTCACAGCCCTAGTCTATACTATCAGCCTGACTCTGTTCGATTATTATTATCATTGCTGGCTGAAAAATAATCATACTTAAGCAAAAAAGCCTGCAGCTAATTTACAGCGCAGGCTTTTTAATGTGTTCGTATTCCTCTATTTAAGAAGCCAGTACCTGACCTTTTTTCTGCATTTCATACATTTCTGCATAGGCCCCATTTAAATCAAGCAGTTTTTCATGGGTGCCGCGTTCTTTAATGACGCCCTGATCCAGCACTAGAATCTGATCAGCGTGCTGAATGGTCGACAGACGGTGCGCAATAATGAAGGTAGTGCGGCCTTCTTTCAAGACATTCATCGCATGCTGAATGATTTCTTCTGTTTCCGTATCAATGGATGACGTTGCCTCGTCCAAAATTAGAATTTTAGGGTTGAAGGCAAGGGCTCGGGCAAAGGAAATCAGCTGACGCTGACCGGAACTTAATGTGCTTCCTTTTTCGACCACCGGTTCATCAATTCCTTTTTCGAATTTATCGAGCAGGTCTTCTCCCCCCACATCCATCAGAGCTTGTATCGCTTCTTCGCGCGTAATGTTCGGGTTATCCATCGTGATGTTTGAATAGATGGTTCCCGTAAAGAGAAAGGGATCCTGAAGCACAATGCCCATCTGTTCTCGGACAGACTGCCTGGAGAATTCTTTTGTATTCTGCCCATCCACTGTAATTTCACCGTTCTGCGGGTCATAAAAGCGGAAGAGCAGATTCATAATGGAACTTTTACCTGAGCCAGTATGCCCAACTAAAGCTACTGTATCACCGGGTTCAGCTGTAAAGTGAATGTCTTTTAATACATCCTTTTCTTCCGTGTAGCCGAATGTAACCCGATCAAAGGATACTCTGCCGTCGGTGACGGTCATTTTTTCTTCTGGATTGTCTTCCGGCTGCATATCCATCATTTCAAATACCCGCTCGCCGGCTGCAATAGCCTGCTGGACAAAAGCCATCTGCTGAATAATCCCTTTAATTGGCTCATACAAACGACTCACATAATCGCCGAACAGATACAGCATACCTACTGATACGCCCAGTACCCCGTTAATATACTGGGTACTAAAGTAGACCATCAGAAGCAAGAGTGAAAAGCGTCTCAGGAAATCGGCAAAGGTCCACTGAAAGGCGGAGTCTAAAATGACATACTTACGCATGACCTCGTACCATTTCTCGTTGATGACTTCAAACTCATCCTGGATGCGTTCTTCCTGTTCAAAGGCTTGGATAATCTGCATGCCCTGAATCGATTCGTTCAGCTTTCCGTTAATGTCCGAGTTCAAGTCACGCTCTTTGCGGTGAAAGACTCTGGCATATTTGGAATAGAACTTGTTCCATAAAAACATAAGGGGAATCAGCACCAGTAACGCGAGTGCCAGCCCTTGATGAAAACTGGCAATGGCAATATAGGTTCCGATAACATAAAAGACATTAATCAGAATCTGTCCGACTGTTGCAACATAAAACTGCTGACGCAGACTTTCCGTGTCATTGGTGATGCGTGCAACGATTTTTCCTGCCGGCAGATTATCAAAGTAGTGAATTGGAAGTTCCTGCACATGTCTGTACAATTGATCCCGAAGTATTTTGATGATGCCGTTTGCCGCCCTCATTCTGTACAGACCTGAAATGTAGCGGGTAATGACAGTCGATACCATAAGTCCGAAATAAATCAGTATCAGCTGAAGCAAAACGTCTGAATAGGCTTCGCCTTCCGCGGCAGCTGGCGTAATGACGTTGTCAATAATGCGCTGCGCTATAATTGGCGCGCTCAAATCGGTAATCATGGACAAAACAACCAGACCGATTCCAAGTGTAAAATACAATTTGTAATATTTCATATAAGATAATAAGCGTTTTACGGTCTTCATTTACTCACCCTTCCTTTAAATGCATAAGGGTCTGATTCCTTGTTAGTTGCATCGAACTCTTTAATTTCCTGCTTACTGAACTGTTCAAAGTACCAGCCTTTTTTCTGAATCAGTTCATCGTGCGTGCCACGTTCAATAATTTTTCCGTCGTCGAGTACGATAATTTCATCTGCCTCTTTGACTGCTGAGAGACGGTGAGTTGAAATAATTGTAGTCTTGTCTGAACGGATTTGCTGAATGTTGTGGATAATGGTCTGTTCCGTTTTGGCATCGACCGCTGATAGAGAGTCATCCAGAATCAGAATATCCGGGTCCTTAATCAGTGCCCGTGCAATAGAGATACGCTGTTTCTGTCCACCTGAAATAGACACCCCTTTTTCACCAATCATGGTATCCAGACCACGGTCCATATTTTTCAAGTCTTCTTCAAATGAAGCCAGCCGAATACTTTCCAGAATTTCTTCATCTGATGCGTCCTTTTTACCGAACGCAATATTGTCCCGCACACTTCGACTGAACAAAACGTGATCCTGAGGAACATAGCCAATTAAGCGTCTGAGCGACGGGTCATTGTACTCCGTGTAGGCTGACTCACCCATGTCGAATACGCCGGTCCCCATTGGAAACTGATTCAAGAGTTGTCTAATCAGTGTGGTTTTGCCCGAACCGGTTTTTCCGACTATACCAAGTGTCTGACCCGTTTTCAGATTCAGTTTTATATCGTCCAGATTGGTAATTTCACTGGCTTCATATTTGAATGTAAAATGATCAAAATTTAAGTCATTCACGCGCTGCGCTTCAATTCTTCCTTTAAAGTTCAAACCGTCAGTGGCCAGCGTAATTTCCTCGACACGTCTCATGGATGCACTGCCCTGTCTCAAAATCAGAACCAGTTCGGAAACTGAAATAATAGGCCAGATCATCATGCCCAAGTACATTTGAAAGGCGACGATATCTCCGACACTCAAGACTCCTTGTGCAACCAGCAGCGCTCCGTAACTCAAGGCAATCATAATGCTGAGGCCTTCAAATGCTTTGACGGTTGGTGAAAAGATGGCGGCAATTTCTGAAACCCTGTTATTTTTCTTGAGCAGATCGCTCGTCTGATCGTTAAATTTATGAATAAAATCTTCTTCTTTTACGTAAGCACGAATGACCCGCATGCCGTCAATCATCTCAAGCACATCATCGTTGACGGATGAGAAGGACTTCTGTGCTATTTCATAAGCTTCATCAACCTGTGCGCCTTTTACTTTTACCACATAAGCCATTGGCAGCAGCGGCAGTACAGCAGCGATTGTCAGACCCCAGTTCACAGAGATCCCCATCATGATAACCAAGGTCGCCGTAAAGCCGGTCGCGCTCATTAAAACGAGCATCCCGTAACCGGCCGTATCGGCCAGTGCCCGAATATCCTGGGTTCCTCGGGCCATCAAATCTCCCGTTCTGAATTTTTCGAAATATGGTGCGCGCATTCTTAGAAAATGACGCATTAGTTTGCTGCGCATTTCTTTCTGCAGTTTATATGCTCCAGAAAAGAGCCCGTAGCCCCACAGAAAATCCAGTCCATACGTAATAAAGACTAAGGCCGTGAACTGCAGGCTGTAGGTTCTAAGCAGTTCCGCATTCATCTCCCCAGTGACAATCGCGTCAATGAAGCGTCCAATAATATAGGGGATGATGACGGCAAAAACGTTTGAAATGGCTAAGGCAAGGAAAGAACCCAAGTATTGCCATTTATTTTCCTTGAAAAAGAATTTCAGTTTAATTAAAACTTCGAACATCGTATCGTTCCTTTCTTCACGCAAAAAGACAGTCTATCCCCGTTAAAGAATAGACTGCCCGGTTTTATTTTATGGTATGCAAATGGACTGCATGATAAAACAAGGGTTTATACTACTATAAAATAGGAGGATTTAACCCCACCGAACTGAGTAGTCGGGGGTGTGCAATTTATTTGATTAGGCTGAATTATGATTGCTGTTAACATCTGCACATCTCCTCTCTTATTTCTGCGATTAGACAACTCTCTCATCGCTTTCAACTATACACTGAAACGTTTTCTTTTACAATAAAAATAGGACAAATTTAGTAAAAAAAGGCCATTATTTTATTTATTTAGCATAGTAGTTTCATTTCTGAACCCTTACTTTAGTAAGGCATGCATTTTAAAGGGGAAACTACACTTTTTTCAATTATCGTGCAGTTTGAAAAACTGAACTACACTTAGAACGGTATATTTTTAATTATTGTTTAGTTTATATAGAGCTTTCACGTGTAAACTCCATTCTTAGTTGAGTTTACACTTAGAACGCTTAAATGAACTGCACAGTTGGTGAGTAACTATTTACTTCAGCAGTTAAGCCTGCACTTAATTTTTCAGAACAAAAAAAGATGCATTAGAACAATGCTGTTTTCATCTCAGCAACGTTCTAATGCATCTTTTAAGCGGTCTATTCGTCTCGACAGACGCGCTGATACAGCTCTATCATTTCCTGTGCGAGATCGCGGTAGGTCATCGCGTTCATCAGAGTATCCTGGGCGTGTACCATCAATAAATTCAACTCGATTGAATTGCCCGATGCTTCCTGCGTTAACAGGTCTGTCTGCACCTGGTGCGCTTTTCTGATAGCCTCATCGGCTCCTTTGAGTTTTTCTTCGGAAAGCGTGTAGTCATCTGCTTTTGCTGCGTGGATGGCTTCCATTGAACTGCTTCGGGCATCTCCCCCGTACATAATTAACGACATGATTACTTCCATCAGTTCGCTGTTTTCTTCGCTCATACGTATGCCTCCTTACTGATTGAAGATTTAATCCATTAAAGCTAATGCGCTGTCCAGAACGTTCTCGCCATTCATCATGCCATAATCCTGCATGTCGATAATATCAATGGCAATCGATTTCTCAGCTGCTTTTTTCTCAAACTGATTCTTCATGAATCTGACTTGAGGTCCGAGAAGCATGACATCGACCGGTCGGGATTCCATTTTTGCATCCACTTCGTTGGCTGACACGGCGAAAATATCCGCATCAATCCCTCTTTCTTCTGCAGCCTTCTGCATTTTTGTCACCAGCATGCTGGTACTCATTCCTGCTGCGCATACGAGCATAATTCCTTTTTTTGCCATGTTGTCTCCCCCTAGGTTGTTTGCCGACTGTCTACTTGGTTTTCTGAAATCGACCTTTATATATAGTTTAATCATACACCTATCTTTTTAAATTTTCCACTTTCTCTCATCCGGGATAAGAATTTTCTGAAAAATAAAAAGTACACCCTCCTTTGTAGAAAGATGTACTTAAATCATTTGTTATTTTTCTAAAGTTTTTCAGTTGAATACTTGCTTTCTGATATCTTCGAGCACTTCATGAACAGTTCTGGATAAGCTGTTCCAGCTCTTAATACGTTCTTGCTGTTCAGCTTGATCAGGCTGCAGCATCACTTCTGAAAATACCCGGGCTTCCCATATCAGCGGGTTGTCTGCTGGGGAATCCAGCTCAATTGCTTGTGTTTCTTTCGTTTTGGCATCCACTCTGCTGGCTTTTTCCAGACCAGTGATGGCGTCTAGGACAAGTGTCTCACTGGAACTGTAGACTTCAGACTGCTGAAGCGAGGTGTTTATTTTTCCATAATTCAGCGTCACATCAAAGTCAGGGTACCGCAATATGGCCGTTCCTTTGCCGTCAACGCCTGTTCGTATGTTTTGTGAAAAGGCATGAACGGAATCGGGCTTGCCGAACCAACTGACAGCGGCATAGACTGTATAGATTCCCAGATCGTTAGCGGCTCCTCCAGCAAAAGCTGGTGAAAAGATTGCCGGCTCTTCTCCTGCTAAAACACTATCGTACCGAGAAGAATACTTGCTGTAAGTCAGTGTTGCGCCGTAAAGTTCAGGCAGTTTCTTTATCTGTTCTGTTATCTTTATAAAATTAGGTTCATGAATATGTCTCGCCGCTTCGACGACAACCTTGCCGTTCTGTTCAGCCGTTTTTATGAGTTCATCCCATTCAGCGAGTGAGGTGACCATCGGCTTTTCTACGATGGCATGCTTATGGTGTTGAAGAACTGCCATCGCCTGTTCAAAATGAAGACTGTTTGGCGAGGCGATGTAAATGACATCTATATCAGCATCGCTCAGAAAGCTACCCCAGTCTGAATAAGCCTTTTCAGCAGCAAACTGGTCCTTGAATGCATTTGCTGTCTTGTCTCTACGTGAATAGACGGCTTCAAGTGTGTAATCCTCACTCATGAGTGCCGCTTCTATAAACTGTTCCGTTATTGAACTTGTCCCTACTGTTCCTAGTCTTAATTTTGTCATGTCTCTGTCTCCTCCAGGCTTCATTTTATCATTCCTACTCACTGTTTAGGCAAGTGTCACGACAATAATTTCCGGTCGGTTGTTGATGCGAAGCGGAAAACTTGAATTTCCCAGTCCGCGTGACACCAACATCCGTTTCGTCCGGTCTTCTTCATCACTGAAAAAGCCGAAGTCATATTTTGGAAACCAGCCTTGCCCTGGTGCATAAACGCCGCCTACAAAAGGCACATTGGCCTGCCCAGCATGCGTATGGCCACTGAAAATCAAGGAAGGTGACTTAGTTTTATCATAGCCATAATGTTTAAAATATTCTGGTCGATGAACCAGTAGCAATTTTGGCAGTGGCTCCATGGACGGGCTTAACTCAATTGATTTTAAAATAGGCTGCGGTACGGTTGAGCGGTTCACTCGTTCAGCCAAGCCCATGATAACCAGAGCATCCTCTCCTGCATTGTTCTTGACAGAAACGGCCTGATTCTGTAACAGTTTTACTTTAGAAGACTTCAATATGGCTTTAAATTCGTCAAACGAGCCGCTGGCAATATCGTGGTTTCCTGTCACCGCATATGTAGGGGCTGTCTGACTGCATAATTCTGCAAAACGCCTCAACGGTGTATCTGAAAGGCTTTCCAATCCTGCCTGAACCAAATCTCCTGTCACAACAATCATATCAGGTTTTTGATTTTGTGTTTTATCTATAATGGTTTCAATGTAGCTTTTATTTGATCGGGGCCTCAAATGTAGATCGGTTAAATGAACTACTTTTTTGCCCTTCAAATCAGGATGAAGACCGGGGATGGTTATATCATAAGACGTTACTTTTATAAGATAATTCTGTACATATAAATAAACAACTAGTGCAATGACAAGTGCTAAAAGAATCCATGCCATTTGATTTCCTCCAATACTGCATCTGTTTTAGTCAAAAGACTATCCTTATTGTATCACAGAAAGCCCTTAAGTCGCGTCGTTTAATTTCAAATAACTCTCGCTATTCTATCTTTTTCAGACTAATTTAATTATCTGACCTAAGTCAGTCCTTTTATACTAATTTTTCCATCAAAAAAAGCCTGCCGAACCAGACAAGCTGATTCTAGCAGACTCCCTCAGTCTGTTTATGGTAATGCAGATTCTCAAATGAGATGGATCGGATGACTTTTCTTTCACTCGTATCTTCTGCCATTAAAGAAACAGACGCTGCGTTCATCTGGAAAAGGTCGTTCCATTCCATATGGTAACGACTCAGAATCTTATCCAACGGACAGTCCAGTTCACCATCTGCGTTTTCAATTAACTCATTCTCTCTGATGAGTAATTCCTTTGATTCAGTCGGTGTGTCAATTACATAAATAAATCGTTTTTTCATACTCGTCATCATATCCCTACTCTCTCACTTACACTTTATCTGATAGGGCAAATCTAGGTCGCTTCCTACTTTGCATACTTTAATTATACAGAAGGCTTGTATAATTGTCTGTGTCAGAATTAAGTCGATTTAGTGTATTATATTAGCCATAATTGTGACAGGAATTTGAAAGATAATCCTAAAATAAAATGATTTTAAAGTATTTATACTATTCTCATTCATCTTATTTTAGTGTATAAACTCACAGTTCATGTTTATAATTTATCAAATTGCAGTTTTCAAAATACAGTGACGTAATTATATATTTAAAAGCAACCGCTTACTCTGAAAATATGTCGAAATAACTGTTGTAATTACCTTTCCTAAAGAATATAATGAGAAACAACACATTTTCTCATTATATTCTAATTAATGTGGGAGCTAAAAAAGGAGAGGGTTAAAATGAAACAAAAAAGAGAACAGTGGGGTCCCGGTGGGGCTTCATATTAGCAGCAATGGGATCGGCAGTTGGGTTAGGTAATATCTGGCGCTTCTCTTATGCAATGGGTGAAGGTGGCGGGTCAGCCTTTTTAATTATTTATCTTATCAGTGTTCTGCTGATTGGTTTTCCGGTCATGCTTATCGAGTTTTCCATCGGTCGTCGCACACAGACGGACGCCATCGATGCCTTTAAAAAAATCGCACCGAAATCGGGCTGGTTTATTGCAGGTGTAATGGGCGTACTGGCTGCCTTTATGATTCTGTCCTTTTACGGCGTCATTGGCGGCTGGTCACTGCGTTATCTGTTTGAGTACCTGACTGGTGGTATCAGTGGCGATTCTTCAGAATTCTTCGTTGGCTTTATCGGAGATGCGACCTCACCGGTCTTGTGGCAGTTTCTCTTTATGGCGATGACCGTTGGTATTGTCTATCTCGGTGTGCAAAAAGGTATTGAACTGTCCAGCAAATGGATGATGCCTACTTTAAGTATTCTTCTCATTGGACTGGCTGCTTACAGCTTGACTCTCGGTGGAGCAAGTGAGGCCTTTGCTTTTATGTTCCAGCCTGAATGGGATGCCTTCAGAGATCCGCAAGTGTACTTGTCCGCGATGGGTCAGGCCTTCTTTACCCTGAGCCTGGGGATGGGCGCGATGCTGACATACAGCAGTTATCTTGTTCCGGAAGAACGACTGACATCATCTGCAGCGATTATTATTGCTTTGGACACTTTGTTTGCCCTAATTTCCGGACTGGTTATTTTCCCAGCTTTATTTGCTTTTGGACTGGATCCAGCAGAAGGCGCCGGTCTCGTATTTATCGTACTCCCTAATATATTCGAAGCTTTGGGCGGCGTGGGCACGTTAGTTGGTTTAGTGTTCTTTGTGCTTCTGTCAATGGCAGCACTCTCGTCTGCTATATCTCTTCTCGAAGTGGCAGTGGCTTACTTTATCCGCAAGACAAATCTTGGTCGTAAAAAGGTAACCCTAATTGTAGGGCTGGTTATTTTCGCATTGGGTGTTCCTTCCTCACTCAGTCAAGGGGCGATGAACATCACTGTCTTCGGTGCTCCATTCCTGGACTTCATGGATGCCTTTACTGGAAACCTGCTGCTGCCTTTAGGTGGTCTGATTATGGTACTGTTTGTCGGCTGGACTTGGACGAAAAAAGAAATTCTCCATCATGGAGATGTCGGCCAGCAGGCTTGGGGACCTCTTTATGTACTGACTGCTAAATTTGTAGCTCCAGTTGCTATATTAGTCGTTCTCGTCATCGGTTTGATTAACTGGTAAGAGCTGAAATAGTCAAAATAGTTTATTAGTAAGGAAAATCACCGCCAGCAGATGGGTTGTTCTGCAGGTGGTGATTTTTTCATCTTTATTAGGAGCTTTAGGTCTTATAGTAACTTATCCAATATTAAGCTGCCGAGGATTCCCTTAACTCGTCTCGCCTCCATCTCTTCACTTTGAGTAATATCAGGGTATTGCATTAACTCAACCCTCTTACACCACCTCAGTTTGGTGAATATCACTGTATTGCAGTAACTGGGTAAGAACATCCTGGTTAGTTGGCTAAATAATCTCTGATATCATTAACTGAACCGGCACCTCTCACTTGGGTTGGCCGAATCGCCCGGGGATTACATTAACTCGCCTCGCCTCCATCTCTTCACTTTAGGTAATATCAGGATATTGCATTAACTCAACCCTCTTACACCACCTCAGTTTGGTGAATACCGCTGTATTGCAGTAACTGGGTAAGAACATCCCGGTGAGTTGGCCGAATAACCCATGATTTCATTAACTCAGCTTGCCTCCTCATCTCAGTTTGATGAATACCACTGTAAAGAAAACATCAATTCTCAAAGCAGTGCTTACCAATGTATAATAGTGGGAATCATTGAACAGCATAAAAAAGCAGCGCCGATTTGTGTTTGTCCACAAAGTTGGCGCTGCTTCTTCATTGTCCATGAGATTAGTGTGAGTTTAAGGTCTCACTGCTTTTATATGCTTATAGTTCCGGCGTATTATCTCCTGGAACACTTGGTTTAGCACTTTCTTTTTCAATCTTCTGATCAGCGCGCTCAAGCTGTTTTCTCGCAAAGTCGCGTCCGCCTAAACCAAATGCAATAGCGAATGCTACGCCTAGACCGCCGAGGATAGCCATGAATGCGAAGTTTACGATGCTTGTTGCAAAGTTCAACTGATCAAGCGCCATAAAGGTAGCAAATACAATCAGAATGTATTTAACCAGTACGCCTGCTAATGGGCTGCCAGTTGCTTTTCTGATTCCAGATGACAGCATTTGTCCTCCAACAAAAGCCAGTCCAATGATAATCGCGGCAAACAGTACATTTGGCAGGTAGGCAATAATTGAAGCGACAATGACATTCAGCATTTCAAGATTCAATGCGTTCAGCGCTTCTACCAAGAAGAATAAGCCAATTAATGCGGCTACAATCTGTCCAGCTAGTTTAGCTAAGTCAATGTCGACATTTCCAGATTTTCTCAGGTAAGACGAATACTTATTGAAGCCAGTTCCTCTGAGTAAATCAGTAACAATGTCACCAACAAATTTAGCTAACAACACACCCACAGTCAAGAGTACAACTGCAACTAGAATATTAGGAATAGCTTGCAGAATCGTATTTAATACATCACTGACTGGTTGAGCAATGGTGTCGATGTTCAATACATCCAGTGCCACTAACACAATGGGTACAATAACCAGGAAGTACACAATATTAGCGAGTACATTTGCAATGGTTCCTTTGTTCTCTTCAACAGCGTCTGTATCGGTACCTGAACCTGTAAGCTTATTCAGGAAACGATCAAGATTAGCTGCTACGGCAAGATTGTATACCAGGTTCTTAACAAATTTGGCTGCGTAAAAACCTAATACAAGTATAACAATTGCAGAAATAATATTAGGTAAGAATGCTAAAGCATTGTCAAGCATATTCTGAATTGGCGTACCAATTGCAGTCAAGTTGAATACTTCAAAAATTCCTGGAAGGAAAAATACCCAAACTAAGAAAAACCCTACTTTTCCGAGTGCGTCAATCATCGACTGTCCTTGTTCCTTATTATTAGCTGCTCCCCAATCTTTAAGGCGCGTAGCTAATCCGGCTGCTTCCAGTCCCTTAGTAATTGCTTTCTTCACCAACACAGCAACCACCCAGGCGACAAGGATGAGTACTAACCCCATCAACAAACGAGGAAGAAAATCGATAAACGTATTCAGTCCTCTCTGAAATGAATCTCCAACATTATCCATACTATCTACTCCTTTTCCAAAAAATTTATTTTGTATCTATTCCAAGTATAGTCGAGGTGATTGATTAGAACAAATAATATGCATTAGGAGTACTGGACTAGTTAATATATAAAAAAACTCCTGAAATAATAACAGGAGTCTTCTATCATATTGAACTTTACGAAATTATATTTTCACTAAACACGTTTCCACTGTTATTCTTCAATATACATGTAGTGAGCAGGTTTCTTGTCCATGTAAAATACACCGACACCACCTATACCCAAGTGAGCTGCCAAAACAGCACCGATGTCGAAAATCTGTACAGACGCTTCCGGTATGGCTTCTCTGACCATTTTCTTCAATCGCTGGGCACTCTCGATATCATTAACATGACTAATCGTAATCAGCTGATCGGTAAAGGAACCGACCCCTTTTTTGGTTTCTTTTATCATACGCTTATAAATTCGGTCCTGACCGCGAACCAGTTTCTTCAAATAAATTCCGGTTTCATTCACTGAAAGATAGGGTTTGATATTTAGTGCATCTCCGGCAGCTCCAGCAGCTTTCGGTAGACGACCGCCTTTAACCAGCCACTTCAAGTTGTTTAAGGTGAAATGATACTGAATATGCTCGGTATTCTCGCGTGTCTGCTCTACTACTGTTTCAAAGTCCAAGTTCTGACGGGCCATTTCCATTGCCTGTAAAGCCAGGAGAGCACCGCCTCCGGATCCGCCTTTTGAATCAATTACTTCCAGGTTCATGTCCGGATGCTTTTCTTTATACGATTCAAAAATCGTCTGGGCCACCTGATAAGTACCGGAAAACTGACTGTATATGCTGATGTATAACACATCTTCTCCACGTTCGCGGCAGGCATCCAGCGCATCAAGTATAGTCTTTGGAGAAACCTGAGACGTCTTAGGGAGATTTCCCGCCTCCATATAACGGTGGACCTCATCCAGTGACATTTCTACCTGGTCGAGGTAATCCTTTTCGTCAATAATGACACTTAATGGAAGGAAGTCATAACCGTATCTTTTTTTCATAAAGGCATTCTGGTCAATCCCTGAATCAATTAATATTTTTATCATGTTCATCGCCTCGGTTCTAATTTAGTTGGATAGCAGGTCACTAATTTCTTCGATAGTTAATTCCTCTGAATAATGACGGTTCCAGACCGCATGAAGATGGCTGGGTGAAACGGTGCCATAGATAGCATTCAATGTCTCTTTCCATTTATGAAGTACTTCTGCGGCATGGGATTGCGGTTGACTATCTGTTGTTTCATCAGTCCAGACTCCTTCGAATCCGGTTGCTGCTCTTAAAATTTCTTCAGGAATTATCAGCATATAAGAGTCGCTCACCTGCTGCACATACAGGAAACCTTTTTCAATCAGTGGATTCAAACTGCTGATTCCGTCAAGTGATTCCACAAAATAGGCATTCTGTTCCTGATTAGGTAAGCGTCCAATGACACTTTCCAAAGCTTCCTGATAAACGGTTTCGGCCTGTTCTTCAATTCTGACAGACAGTTCTTGTGCCAGTTTGCTTTTCTTCCAGCTTTTTGACAGTTTACTGTTTAAACTGTCGGCAATCTCGAGCTGCTGCGTTTTTGTATAGCCCATTAATAAATTTTCCAGACTGTAGTTCAAGCCTGTCATTTTAGTTAATTTAATTGTGTTATCCATCTATTTGTCCTTTCTATGAACTGGAAATGTTAAACGGCAGCCCTTATGCTTCCACCCATTCGACATCCAGAATTTCCACTTCATACTGCTCTTCTATGTCTTTTAAAGCCGCTTCAATCTGCTGGCGGCATACTTTCCTATTACTGCCGACAACGCCAAAGCCTAAAACAGTTTTGTTATGCAAGTCCCAGTCTTCTACCTCTGCCGTACTCAGATGATGTCGATTCTGTGTCCGGTGAAGAATGCTCTTCACGGTGCTGCGCTTTTCTTTTAAAGAATAAGAGTCAAAAATCAGGAGAGTCACTTCTACCCCTATTAGTATCATCCGTATCCGCCTCCAGTTTTTACTCATTAAATCGTAGCATTCTTTAATCAGGAGTGCAATATCGGTCTAATTGCACCTTTTTTCTACTGTACCGTACTATTGTGAAAACTTGTGGAATGATTCACGATTATTCCTTAAAAAGTATTGCTTTTAAACGGGGTATTCGTTATCTTTGTACTTATGTAGAAAAACAAAAAGTCAACTAGGAGAGTATTTATGAAATCTTTACATTTGTTTGACTGGTCTAAGATTTCTTATGTGGCTAAAGGTATGCTCGTCGGTATTGCTGCTGGAATAGTCGTCAGTTTATTTCGAGTATCTATCGAAATTATTATTACCTTCATGAGAGATGTATACAGTTTTTTAAATGACAACCCTATCTGGATTATTCCTTGGGTATTTGTTATTTTACTTATTGCTTTTATTATAGCTATTATGGTTCGCGACGAGCCGGACATTCGAGGGTCGGGTATTCAAGATATTGAAGGGCAGCTGCACGGGTCTCTCAAGCTGAACTGGTCTTCCATCCTCTGGCGCAAATTCATTGGTGGATCGCTGGCAATCGGATCCGGTCTGGCACTTGGTCGAGAGGGTCCCTCCATTCAGCTCGGTGGTGCCGTTGGTCAAGGTGTTAACCACTTTTTGAAAGGCAATCGTTCACAGCAGAACATTCTGATTTCAGCTGGAGCAAGTGCCGGTCTGTCTGCTGCCTTTAACGCACCTGTTTCCGGTATTATGTTTATTTTGGAAGAAGTTCATCATAAATTCTCAAGTGTGCTTCTGCTGACAGCTTTTTCCGCTTCAGTGACAGCCAATTTCGTTGCCTATCAGATATTTGGCGTGCAGCCTGCTCTAGACCTGGGCTCCTTGATGAAATTTCCACTAGAACATTATGTTCATCTTGTCTTTATGGGAGCTTTTCTGGCTTTAGGTGGCTGGCTCTATCAGGAGGTATTACTTTATATGCCGACATTGTACCGTAAACTACCTATTCCGCCCTATTTACATGGTTTTGTTCCGTTTATTCTACTGATTCCAATCGGACTCTATCTACCACAAATGCTTGGTGGCGGTACAGGTGTTATTACTTTAATTAGTAGCGGTCGCGTATCCAGTCTTCTCTTGCTTGGAATCTTCGTTTTCCGTTTTATTTATTCTCAAATTTCGTATGGTTCTGGCCTGCCTGGGGGAATTTTCATTCCTGTCTTGAGTCTCGGAGCTATTTTAGGTGGTCTATATGGTAATGGAGCACTATGGCTGACAGGAATTGATGATCTTTTTATCAGAAGTTTTATTATTTATGCTATGGGCGGCTTTTTGACAGCCGTGACCAAAGCTCCGATGACTTCAGTTATGCTGATAACTGAAATGACCGGTACAGTAACTCAACTGATGCCCTTAGCAGTTGTCTGCCTGAGTTCATATGTCGTTTCTGACTTTGTAGGTACCGAACCTATCTACGAAACCTTACTCCGCCGTAAAGTCGACAAAATTCCTAAGGTCTTCGAAGGTGAAGTGGCTGAAATCGAAGTGCACGTTGAAACGGATAGTGATTTGGACGGCATGATGGCCCGGCATCTTCATCTGCCATTCGGGGCACGTCTAGCGAAAATTAAGCGCCACGACAACGAATTCATTCCGCATCAGGATACTGTTTTCTGGGCTGGCGATGAACTGATTATCACCACCGATGCCGGTTTTGTTGCTGAAGTTAAAAAAGCTATTGATAAACAGAATTAAGACTTTATGCCTGAATTATTAAGGAGTTATTTATGAAACATACAAAATATATAGACTGGTCAAAAATCAGTTACGTCATGAAAGGTATTCTTGTAGGTGCTGTTGCTGGTACAGTGGTCAGCGCCTTTCGAATGGCCATTTATATTACCCTAAACTTTATGCCAATAGTCTATGCATTTCTTAGAGAACAACCTTTATGGATTCTTGGGTGGACAACCGTGATTCTTTTTATAGCCTTTTTAGTTATATTAATGGGCAGAGATGATCCGGATATTCAGGGAAATGGAGTAGCCGAGTTAAAGGGGCAATTGCAGGGTACCCTGAAGTTAAACTGGTGGTCTATTTTATGGAGAAAGTTCATAGGCAGTACCCTTGTCTTGGGTATGGGTGTCCCAGTAGGTAGAGAGGGACCATCCATTCAAGTTGGAGGAGTAGTTGGTCAGGGCATCAACAGTCTGTTAAAAGGTAATAAATCACAGGAGAACATACTCATTTCAAGTGGTGCAGCAGCAGGTCTATCTGCTGCCTTTAATGCTCCTTTAACTGGTTTAGTTATTATTTTAGAAGAAGTGCATCACCGTTTTTCCGGAATTTTAATCTTATCTGTTTTCTCTGCATCGGTTACAGCTAACTTTATTGCTTTCTACATATTTGGCTCCCAGCCTGCACTGGCTTTAGGGAGAATGGCTGAGTTCCCGCTTGATAAGTATTTTTATCTGGCCGTTTTAGGTGTGTTCTTAGCTGTAGCTGGATGGGTTTTTCAGAAAACAGTATTTATTGTACCCAGACTGTACGCCAAGTTACCTATTCCCGTTTATTTACTAGGCTTTATTCCGTTTTTGATTGTCATTCCGACTGGACTATTCTGGGAAGACATGCTGGGTGGCGGAACGGGAGTCATTACTGATATCGCATCTGTGAGGACGGCAACACTCACTCTTCTTGCCATACTCGCCTTTCGCTTTATCGCCTTTCATATTGCATATGGTTCAGGCATACCTGCTGGGATGCTGATTCCCATGCTGACTATTGGTGCAGTCTTAGGTGGGATTTTCGGCAATCTAGTGCTTAGAGGAACAGGACTTGAAGATGAATTTATTAGAAATTTCGTTATTTTTTCAATGGGTGGCTTTTTTACAGCTATATCAAAAGCGCCGTTAACAGCAATAGTACTACTTACAGAAATAACAGGTTCTATTACACAAATGATGCCGATTGCTGTAGTCTGTCTGACCGCTTATATTATAGCTGATATACTTGGACTTGAACCAATAGATGAAATAACTCTTTACAATAAAACGAGTCGCTTTCCAACCGTTTTTGAAGGAAAGTTAATTCACATGGATGTTTTTGTCGAACCTAACAGCTACTTGGATGGCATGCATATGAGTCAATTATTATTGCCCTATAATGCAAAATGTATTCGGATAAAACGCCACAGTAATGAATTTATGCCTCACAGCGATACTGTACTGTTGTCAGGGGATGAACTTCAAATTGCCTGCGATCAAGGATTTGTGACACAAGTCAAAAAATATATCAACAAGTTAAATTAATATCTTCTGCCCCTATTCTCCGATATCAATAGTGGGAATGAGGGTATTTTAGTGCTATTAATATTTTTTAAATGTGGTAAAATGAAGCTCGTACACACTACTCATGAATTAATAAAAAGGAGCACATTATGCATTACATATGGATGGCAATAAAAGGTTTGTTTATCGGTATTTCAAATATTATTCCCGGAGTATCCGGCGGAACGATGGCTGTTTCTTTCGGGATTTACGATGACGTGATTCATGCATTTACTCATGTCCGAAAAGAAAAGAAAGCCAGTTTGAAAATATTGGTACCTTTGATTATCGGTGCTTTAATTGGCGTAGCCGGTTTTTCAATGGTGATTGAATGGCTGCTTGCATCATATACACTTTACACTGCCTTTGCCTTTGTCGGCTTGATTTTAGGCGGTCTGCCTATCTTACGCACCTCTTTCAGAAAGAGTCTTGAAGTGGAAGGAAAAGCGATTGGCCCTGTTCATATTATCTTGTTTATCCTCTTCTTCATCTTGGTTGCATGGATGGGAGTGGCTGAAGTGGCAGGCGGAGGCGTTCAAAGCATATCTCTTGAAGTTGGTCCGATGCTTGCCTTATTCTTTGTTGGCCTGATATCGGCTGCTGCAATGGTTATTCCTGGGGTCAGCGGGTCCCTACTCATGCTGATTATCGGTTATTATTATGCCGTCATTTACACAATCAACGGCTTTACCGAAGCATTGGGTACCTTTAATATGGAAAATCTGATTCCTTTTACTATTCTCCTGCTGGTATATGCCTTAGGAATGGTTGTCGGTATAATATTAATCAGTAAAGTGATTGATTACTTCTTTAAAACTCAACCGGGCTTCACTTATGCCTCTATTTTAGGACTGGTTATGGCTTCACCGGTAGCAGTGGTATCCAATACAAATGCACTTGCTGATCTCGACGGCAGCGGTGGTCTGGTTAGGCTCCTCATTGCGGTTATTATTGCTGCAGCCTGTTATGCACTGACTTATGCTATTGGACAAACTAAAGACTCCACGGAAGCTATTCCAGAAGAGTCAAAACCCCTATCTGATCGCTGATAATCCAATAACTAAACTCCCTTGCCTTTCCTTATGGAAAAGCGAGGGAGTTTTTTGTAACTGTTTAATCTTCTTCTGATTCATTTTGAAGTTCTTCAATCAGCTCATTCATTTCTTGTATTTCTCTTTCCTGTGCTTCTATAATTTCGTCAGCAAGCTCCTGAACTCGTGGATTTTCAAGGTTTGCCCGTTCACTTGTTAGAATAGCGATGGAATGGTGTGGAATCATTGCTCTCATCCAGGACGTGTCATCTACTGTTGACTGGCTTCTGACGAGAAACAGCATAAGGGCAAACACTATTGCCGCGGACCCAAGAATGGCCGCATTAACTTTTTTATTGGTATACATATTCCACATAAACAGAAGCATGACAACCGCCATGACAGCTCCCATCATAATAGCCATAAAAATTCGCGTCTGACTGAACTCGAAATGACTGATTTCATAGATATTCAGATACATTAGAAAATACATAATAACGGTCGATGTTAGAATCATCAGACCAAAACGGATATACTTTTTCATTTTATTTATCCCCTTCCTTATTTTCCAGACTCTTCTTTAAAGCCTCTTCTGTTTTATTATCAAACGCGACAAGGTAAACTGTTTCGACTGACTGATTACTAGCAGCTTCTTCGCGTAAAGTATGCACAGCTATAGCGGAGGCTTCTTCTATCGGATAACCGTAGATTCCTGTGCTGATGGCAGGAAAAGCTACTGTCTTAAGCTCTTTTTCGTTCGCTCTCTTCAAGCTGTTTCTATAACAATCCTTCAGCTTTTCTGGTTCACCGCTATTGCCGTCACTGTAAACAGGCCCCACAGTATGGATGACATAATCAGCAGGCAATTCGAATCCAGGTGTGACTTTAGCTTCGCCGGTTTCTGCTCCGTTCAGCTCTCTGCATGCTTCTTTCAGCTCGGGACCGGCAGCTCGGTGAATCGCCCCATCAACGCCTCCGCCTCCTAAAAGAGACTTGTTGGCCGCATTCACTATCGCATCCACGTCCAGTTTGGTGATGTCCTCTCTAATGACTTTTATTTCCATTTTGCTCTCTCCTTCACTAACACATTGTTTGATTTAATGGTAAGAAAACTGAGTAATTCTTGCAATGAATACGCCTTGTCGAAGGAGGATACTCAATGTCCATTGAGTATCAACTAAACTGTTATAAAATGTCTTTTATTAGATTTTAAGAGAGATAGTATCAACTCATTGGGTGTGACTTTCCCAGTTACATTAATACTGGGTTATTCACCCAACTCAGCTCGGAGACTCTGGTCCAGTTACTGTAATACTGGGTTATTCGGCCAACTAGGCTGGGAGTCTCTACCCCGGTTACTATTATCCCAGGTTATTCAGCCAACTCAATTTGAAAGAGCATCTCAGTTAATACTTACTTGCAATTATAGGTTCCTTTCCCTTGCCATCTAATTAAATGGTGTTGATTTTATATTTAACCCCATCAATTATGATTCACAGCATCGCCCTATTAAAATGGTTCTTGATGAAACAGCACTTCTGTTTCATCTCCTTCTTTGTTTTGGTTAAAAAAACTTGCTATTCACGGTATATCAAAAAAAAGCAGGCTACCCTAATTTAGGACAGCCTGCTTTTCATCTGTTATTTACTTTTTTCCAGTTGTGCAGTTGTGTCGACTTTTTTACCGAAGATGAAGACTACAGCAATGACGGCCAGGAAGGCAATCGCCAATACAATATAGACGTTCAAGCCGAATGCAGTAGGCAGGTAACCGAATGCGATGGATATACCGGCAATCGTCAAAGCGTATGGCAGCTGCGTCTTAACGTGGTCCAGCAGGTTTGAGCCCGCACCCATGGAAGACAGAATGGTTGTATCTGAAATCGGTGAAGAATGATCCCCGAAAATGGCACCGGTCAGAACAGCACCAGCAGACATAACGATAAACTCTGCATTTTCAGGCTGCATAGCTGTTGCTAACGGAATAGCCAGCGGCATCAGAATACCCATTGTTCCGTAGGATGTTCCTGTCGCAAAGGATATAACAGCCCCCAGCAGGAAAATAACGGTCGGCAACAGGGATGGCGGCATTGTATCACTTAGTAGGGACACCAGGTAATCAGCTGTTCCCAACTCTCCCATAATGCCTGAAAGTGACCAAGCTAGCAGAAGAATTACTCCGGTAATCATCAATGTCTTCATTCCGTTGACCCATATGTCGATGCCTTTACCAAATGTAAAGTGTCCTTTTGACACACCCATGACTAAGGCTATGATACTGGCGATTAAAGCTGCCTGAAACAGAACAACAGAGGCATCAGAAGCGCCGAAGGTTTCTCTTAATGTGACAAAGGAGAACGGAGAGTTCTGAATCGTATCAATAATCGCGGCATCGCCTGACTCAAGTAAGGTCTGGCGTCCATCAGTGTAAAAACCGATAAAACTGAAGACTATCAGAGAGCCGATTGGAACGAGTGCACTCCAGATGGAAGGTTTGCCTTTAGCGATGACTTCCAACTCTTCATCTTCGCTCACAGCAGTTGACCCTTTGGCAATCAGTTCATGAGTATCTCGCGCACGTTCCTGAGCTTTTCTCATTGAACCGAACTCGCGCAAGGTTGCAGACGTCAGGACAACGAAAAACAGCATCAGAATATTGTAGAAACGGTAAGGAATGGTTTGAAGGAAGACCCCATAGGCATTCACATCCATTCCGATAGACTGATAGGCATCGTTAATCAGACCGACTTCATAGCCAATCCACGTTGAAATCAGTGCGATACCGGCGATTGGCGCGGCAGTTGCATCAACGATAAAAGCCAGACGTTCACGGGAAATCTTCATTTTATCAGATACCGGACGCATAATTGGTCCGACAATTAAGGCATTAGCATAGTCATCAAAGAAAATCAGCAGTCCCAGTGCCCACGTAACCAGCTGTGTACTGATTGGACCTTTGGCTTTCCTGGCAAGACTTTCCGCTATCGCTCGCGCACCACCAGAACTCGTGATCAAAGCAATTAGACCACCAATGACGAGGACTTGAAGAATAATTCCGGCATTCCACGGATCCGCCAGAGATTCCAGAATATAGTCCACAATATCAGTAAAACCAAAGATGAGACCAGACAAAATATTGGCTCCACCCGCATACTGGGCAATCACTGTCCCGGAAAAAATTCCGAAGAACAGGCTCAGTACCACGTTTTTAGTGATAAAAGCCAATACGATAGCCACAAGTGGCGGAATCAGAGTCACGGCTCCTAAAGTCGAGGCCATGCCGGCTTCTACCTCTTCGGCGAAAACAGGTGTTGGTATTAATAACAGCAGAGCTGCAAGGGGTAGTACAATGCGTTTTTTCATAAGTAAAATCTCCTATTTCATTTTTTAAAACAGAAAAAAAGCACCCAGGAACAGTTCCCCAGATGCTTAATAAGGACAGCATTTAAAGGATAGTGCTCCACGAATGTCGTGACAGTCACCCGCTTATTAAACGAATGCCCAGAGAAAGCAAGTGACGCTCACCTTCTCTTCGGCAAAGAACCCTTTTTGCACTAGTCATCGGGAGTCACCCTCTTAGTCCATACTCTTTTTCTTTGCGCCTCTATCTTTTTTTCAGTTTTCAACTTTATATAGTTTACAATCTTCTGTCTTTTTATGCAACCCTATTTTCAAAAAATGAACCATTTCTAAGAAAAGGTACTGCCCAACTAATAAGCTTTTGTCAACCCGCCGTCAACGAGAATAGTCTGACCGGTGACATAAGTATTCACACCTGATACTAAAAAGGCTGCCATCTTGGCAAATTCTTTCGGCTCGCCGTAACGGCCGGCCGGAATCTGCTCTTTTATGGCTGCTTGGACTTCTTCTTTCGTCTTACCTTCACGCTCGGCACGACTGGAATCCAGTTCGGTCAATCGGTCGGTTTCAATACGTCCGGCTCCAATGGTGTTGACCATAATCCCGTCTTTTGCCAGTTCCTGTGACAGACTCTTCGATAAGCCCTGGACTCCCATCCGGAATACATTTGAGAGCAACAGGCCGTCTATTGGCTGCTTCACTGATGATGACGTATTGTTCAGAATATGCCCACCGTTTTCTTTCAAATCGGGCAGCACGGCGCGGATGGTGCGGATATAACTGAGCAGCGTCAGGTCAAATGCTTTCTGCCACTGCTGATCGGTCAAATCGTCAAATGAGCCGGCTGGCGGCCCTCCCGTATTATTCACCAGAATTGAAATCGGTCCAAAAGTATCACGGGTCACATCAACCAGACTTTTAATACTCTCTCCGTCCGTCAAATCTGAAACCATGTAATCCACTTTCCCTTTTGCAACGAGTTCAATTTCCCTTTTAGCCGCCAGAAGTTTATCCTTGCTACGGCTGGTCAGCATGACGTTTGCGCCTTCCAGAGCCAGTTCTTTTGCAATAGCTTTCCCTAAACCTGAGCTTGAAGCCAAAACCAGTGCCGTTTTCCCTTTTAAATGCAAATCCATATACATTCTCTCCCTATTAAAACAGACTCTTTCAACTGGGAAGCCAAAGAGCCTGTTTCATTTAATAGTATTCAGTTTAGCTTACTCCAACAGTTCAGGCAATGACTACGCCTTTTCTGCTGAGATCAGACTGTGTACCTTAATTTTTCTGGTAAGTCACAACCGGTTTACGTGCAGCGGTCACTTCGTCCAAGCGTTTAACGGCTTTATGGAATGGTGCACCGGTGATGGTTTCCGGATTGGACTCTGCATCTTTGGCAATCTCAATCATCGCATCAGCAAAGGCATCCAGTTCTTCTTTTGCTTCCGTTTCTGTCGGTTCAATCATCAGACATTCCTCAACAATCAGCGGGAAGTAGACGGTTGGTGCATAGAAACCATAATCAAGTAAACGTTTGGCAATATCGAGCGTTCGAACACCCAGTTTCTTCTGTCGGTTACCGCTCAAGACAAATTCGTGTTTACAGTGAGAGGCATACGGCGTGTCGTAGTATGGCGACAGACGTGCTTTCAGATAGTTGGCGTGCAGAACCGCATCTTCAGAAACCTGCTGCAGGCCTTCCGCTCCCATAGAACGAATGTAGGAATACGCTCTAACGTTGACGCCAAAGTTACCAAAGTAGCCTTTCACGCGGCCGATTGACTGCTTGTGATTAGTCGTGACCGAATACGTATCTCCCTCTTTTTCAATACGCGGTGATGGCATGAAGTCTTTCAAGTACTCTTTCACTCCAATAGGACCAGATCCCGGTCCGCCACCTCCATGAGGGGTGCTGAATGTTTTGTGCAAGTTCAGGTGAACCACATCAAAGCCCATTTCGCCAGGTGTGGACTTGCCTAATATAGCATTCGCATTGGCTCCGTCATAATACAGCAGTCCGCCCGCTTCGTGAACTATTTCAGCAATTTCGACAATATCCACTTCAAACAAGCCTAAGGTATTCGGGTTCGTCAGCATTAGACCAGCTGTATCCGGTCCAACCGCTTCTTTCAACGCATCGACGCCGACTCGTCCTTCTTTGTTGGACTTGATTTCCACAACGTCATAGCCGGCGACAACTGCACTGGCTGGATTGGTGCCGTGTGCTGAATCGGGAACGAGAATCTTTTTACGTGTCTCACCGTCCCCATTAGCCTGGTGATAGGCTTTGAAGACTAACAGTCCAGCCCATTCGCCTTGTGCACCAGCTGCTGGTTGAAGCGAAATAGCATCCATACCGGTTACTTCTTTCAGGTTTTCTTCCAGTCTGTGCATTAGTTCAAAAGCGCCCTGAGCCGTTTTCACTGGCTGAAGCGGATGAATATTGGCAAAACCAGGGTAGCGGGCAATGTCTTCATTTACTTTAGGGTTGTATTTCATCGTACAGGATCCTAAAGGATAAAAGCCTGTTTCGATACCAAAGTTTTTGTTTGACAAGTTAGTATAGTGGCGCATAACCTGCAGTTCTGACAATTCAGGCAGTTCTGCAGGTTCTTCTCTTACAATGTGGTCAGGAACAGCACTGTTCAAGTCAAAGGCATCAACAGAGGATTCCGGCAGGCTATAGCCTTTACGGCCTGCTTTGGAAATTTCAAATAATAATTTGTCATAAGTCGTGGTCATATTATTTCCCCTCCCCTGCTAATAATGAAACAAGTGTATCCATTTCTTCTTTTGTCCGTTTTTCTGTCACACATAAAAGCATGGCATTGTCTTCGTTCAATTCTTCTGACACATCATAGCCGGGAACAAATTTATTATCGAGCAACTCATCGCTTACCTCTGAGAAGCTGCGGTCCAGTTTCACGACAAATTCATTGAAGAAATCATTTCCGGATAACACGGTGACACCTTTGTCTTCAAGAGCCTGTTTCAGGTAGTGCGCATGATTAATGTTCTGCTGAGCCATTTCTACCAGACCAACTTTACCGACTGCCGCCAGAAATACAGACGATCCCAGAGCAAAGAGTGCCTGATTTGAGCTCATATTCGATGTCGCTTTTTCACGTCTGATGTGCTGTTCACGTGTCTGAAGGGTCATAACAAAGCCGCGCTTTCCGTCTTTATCCGTAGTCTGACCGACAATGCGGCTCGGAACTTTACGCATGAATTTTTTCTTGACTGCGAAGTAACCACAGTGCGGTCCGCCAAAACTCATTGGCAGGCCAAGCGGCTGGGTATCCCCGACAACAATATCAGCACCCAGTTTCCCAGGACTTTCAAGAGTTGCCAGAGCTAATGGGTTGGCCATGACAATTAAGAGACCTTTAGAATCTTCCATCAACTGTTTAATTTCTTTCAAGTCTTCAATCGTTCCAAAGAAGTTCGGATACTGGATAATGACAGCGGCTGTGTCCTCGTTGATCTGGTTTTTCAGTTCATTCAAATCAGTGCGTGTACCGTCCAGCTTAACTTCATTGACGGCGTATTCCATTCCGTAAGCATAAGTCGCAATGACTTCTTTAGCCTGAGGGTGCAGCCCTTTCGAATAAAGAACGGTCTGTTTTTTTGTAGCGGATACAGCCAGGTTGCAGGCTTCGCCAAGTGATGTGAAGCCATCATATAAACTAGAGTTAGCCACATCCATGCCCGTCAATTCACACATCATGGTCTGGAATTCAAACAAGGCCTGAAGTTCCCCTTGACTCGCTTCAGGCTGATATGGGGTATACGCCGTCATGAACTCTGAACGAAGCAGAACATGATTGACGATACTGGGGCTGTAATGATCATACGTACCGGCACCTAAAAAGTAAGCATGGTTTTCAGTTGTAATATTTTTAGCAGCCAGTTCTTTCATATGTTTTGTTAGAGCCTGTTCACTTAGAGCCTCTTCCAGTTCAATGGCTTTATCTTTTGTCGCGCGGGTAGACTCAGGGATATCAGAAAACAATTCTTTAATTGAAGACACGCCAATCGTTTCCAGCATATCTTTGCGGTCCTGGTCAGTCGTCGGTAAGTATCGGTGCAGTTTAGTCAAAAGGGTCACTCCTTTTCCTCAAATGGTTTTAAGTAGGAGAAAGAACAGACACTGCTGCCTGCTCTCTTCCGTTACATTTTAATTTTATAGGTTTGAAACAAACTCTTCGTATGCCTTGGCATCCATCAGGCCGGAAACATCCACTGCTTCTGATGCTTTCATTTCAATCAGCCAACCCTCTTCAAAAGGTGATTCATTCAGTTTTTCCGGCTCATCTTCAAGGGAGTCATTAATTTTCGCAACCGTGCCTTTTACCGGCGCATAAATTTCTGACGTCGATTTAACTGATTCTACTGTTGCAAACTCGTCTTCAGCATCCAGTTCTGCATCCACTTCTGGAAGCTCAACAAAGACGATATCTCCCAGCTGTTCTGTTGCATATTCAGAAATTCCGATGCGGACATAATCGTCACTCACTACTTCTACCCACTCGTGTTCTTCTGTGAAATATAATTTTTCTTTATCTGTCATGACAATTCCTCTTTTCTAGGTTTTTTAGTTTTTAATTTAGTTAATTAGAGCAAAACGACTTGTTCAGCTTTTAATTTTTTAAAAATGCTTTTTTAATCAGTTTCGCTGGGACTCTGTTTTTTCTAACTTGGATGTACACAGTATCGCCGAGTTTGCCGGCTGCTTTTTTCATCCGTACAAAGCCGATACTCTTTTCCAGAGTAGGTGATTTTGTGCCTGATGTGACGACCCCGATTTCTTCGTCCTGATCATTATAAACCGGGTAGCCTTCGCGTGCAATGCCTCTTTCCAGCAGTTCAAATCCGCGCGACAGGTATTCTGCACCTGCTTCTTTCTGTTTTTCCAAAGCTTTTTGTCCGATGAAGGGCTCGTCTTTATCCCATTTCACCGCAAAGCGCAAGCCTGCTTCAAGTGGCGTTATCTCTTCTGACAGATCATTACCATACAGTGGCATACCCGCTTCTAGACGCAGCGTATCACGCGCCCCTAGACCGCACTCTGTAATGCTGTAAGCTTCTCCTTCTTTAAGGAACGCTTTCCATAAAGCTTCAGTCTGATTCCAGTTGATGTAACATTCAAAGCCGTCTTCTCCTGTGTAACCTGTTCTGGATAGCAATACATTGTCAAACTCCTGCGAGCTGACGTTCTGCTGGAACTGATAGTTTTTAATGTCTCTGACTTCTTCTCCGAAAACAGCCGCTACAACCTCAACAGCTTTGGGTCCCTGAATGGCAATCAAGCCTGTCTCCAGCGACTGATCGTTGATGACAACTGATCCATCCTGATGCTTCAGCAGCCAGTCTCTAATTTTAGCTGTATTAGATGCGTTAGGGGTAAGCAGATAATTGGTCTCGCTTTTCTTGAAGATAATGATATCATCAAGAATGCCGCCGTCTTCTTTTGTAACCAGAGTGTAGATTGCCTGGTCAGGTCCGATTGACGCCAGATCGTTTGTAATGAGTCGATTCAGCCATTTGGTCGCCTGCTCTCCACTCACTTCAATTTCTCCCATATGGGACACATCAAACAGGCCTACACTTTTTCTCACCGCATGATGTTCATCCATCAGCTTGGTGAATTGAATAGGTAGAGCCCATGATCCGAAATCAACCACCTTAATGTTGTTTTCCTTATAATAATCATATAAAGGTGTTCGTTTCAATTGTGTTTCTTCAATTGACAATGCTATCCCTCCATTACATTGATTGCACCAGAACGGTGCGACTATTCCCATTCATAATAACATGTTTTCATTCGTTCTCAAACAGTCAAAAACTGTTTCTCATTATTATGCAATCGCTTCCTTTTTTATAAAGACGAATACTCATAAGGTTTTAATCCGCTTTCGTTCGTTACCCTAAATGTTTTTTTATAATAATTCTAGACGCCTTCTCTTTTCAGTACAGACTCTCTCTGTGCTATACTTAAAGTACTAAATAAGCATTATGGTGGTAAGTCAAGAGAATAGATTATAAATAGACAACCTAATTTCATAAAAAAGGGTTCACTGAACTAAACCGTCACGTATTCGAAAATACGTTCGGTTTATGTCTTCGGATAGTCG
>NZ_BAAGPH010000138.1:0-29117 GCF_054784355.1 Alkalibacterium psychrotolerans
CAGGTTACCCACGTGTTACTCACCCGTTCGCCACTCATCCACACTCTGCAAGCAGAGTGCTTCAGCGTTCGACTTGCATGTATTAGGCATACCGCCAGCGTTCGTCCTGAGCCAGGATCAAACTCTCTTTTTAAGTTTGAAAAGCTCATTTAAAAATTGTGAGTTAACTGTGTTAACTCGTTGTGTTGTCTTGATTCAATCAGATTGAACCGAAGACACCTGCACATTTGGTTATTTCTACTTTGTTCAGTTTTCAAAGATCTATCTCGTTCGTTTGTCGTCGCCGCGTTTAGCAGCAACTTTTATATCGTACCATCATGCCGATTTAATGTCAACACTTTTTTTAAAATTCAATTTAAATCAATTAAATCTGTAAGCGTTACCTTTGCTCGTATGACAGCTATTTTATTATAACTCATTGTTAACTGAGAGTCAACAATTATATTAAACAATTTTTGTTGGCTGGAAACAATTATGTTTTGCAGCAACGAGATTAATAATAACAGGCCTCGAATAAATAGTCAATATATTTTCTTCACTTTTTTCAAATTAATTTGATAGAGATTATAGTCCTGCAGTCCTTCTCCATTATCATACTCATGTATCGTTTTAACATAAGTAAATCCGTTAGCTTGATAAAAACTATTCAAGTAAGGCTTGCTTGCTATGCAGTCTAAACGGATACCCTCTTTATCATTACTGGTGCAGAGTTTTTTCGCAGCATCTATGAGTAGTTTCCCTCTGTTTTTACCATGCTGGTTCTTTTCAACAGCTATTCTATGAAGGTAATAAAATTCACTGGACGTATCCTTTCCCCATAAATCACTGTCCCAGGCTGTCTGCTTATCCCACAAGGCTAGTGTACCGACTAAGTCAGATTTTGCATATACCAGATAAACCTCTCCACGTTCAATAGCCGAAGATACACCATGAACATCTTCACCTTTCAACAATCCTGCCCACTGGGTTGATCCTTTTTCTTTAATCCAAAGTGCTGTGTCATAAAGAAGAGATGTAATTAAATCCAAGTCGGTTGGCTGGGCTGTTTTAATTTGTATGTCATTCATCCTATGTCATCCCCCTCGTAAATTAACATTCTATAGTAAAAGGACGAATAAATAAAGAAAAAGAAAAGACCCCTTGGGCCTTTTCTTTAGTCACTTCAGTAATTGTCTTACAGTCGGTTATTAAGTTCATCTGCTAAGTCTTCAAAACCCGGTTTACCAAGCAATGCAAACATATTCTTCTTATATGCTTCGACACCAGGCTGATCAAACGGATTAACGCTGTTCAGATAACCGGAAATCGCTACACTGATTTCAAAGAAGTAGAATAAATAACCTAAAGTATAGGCAGATGTATCAGGAATAGTGATGACAAAGTTTGGAACTTCTCCATCTGTGTGGGCAAGTAATGTTCCCTGGAATGCTTTAGTATTTACAAAGTCAATCTCTTTGCCTTCCAGGTAGCCTAAACCATCCAAGTCTTCTGCTTCTTCAGGAATTGATAGTGCTTTTCCTGGTTTTTCGATTTTAATAACTGTTTCAAAAAGATTTCGGCGGCCTTCTTGAATATATTGACCTAGTGAATGCAAGTCTGTAGAAAAGTTAGCGCTGGAAGGATAAATGCCCTTCTGATCTTTCCCTTCAGATTCTCCAAATAACTGTTTCCACCATTCTGAAAGATATTGCAGTTTTGGTTCGTAGTTAATTAAAAGCTCTGTTACTTTGCCTTTACGGTAAAGTATATTTCTCAACGCGGCATACTGATAGGCAAGGTTATTTTCCATATCGTTTACTGAAAGATCTTGACGAGCCTGTGCTGCGCCTTCCATTAATGCATTAATATCTCCTCCACCAACAGCAATAGGAAGTAAGCCTACAGCAGTCAGAACTGAGAAGCGTCCACCTACATCATCAGGAATAACAAAGGTTTCATAGCCTTCTGCATCGGCTAGTGACTTCAAAGCACCTTTTTCTTTATCCGTTGTCGCATAAATTCTGCCTTTAGCTTCTTCTTCACCGTATTTATCGATTAGAAGTTTCTTGAACACTCTGAAAGCCAAAGCAGGTTCAGTTGTTGTGCCCGATTTTGATATAACATTAACAGAGAAATCCTTGTCTCCAATAACTTCGATAAGGTCACTGATATAGGTTGAACTAATGTTGTTCCCAGCAAAGAAAACTTGCGGCACTTGTCGGTCGTTTTTAGACAGTTCATTATGGAAAGAATGATTTAAGAAATCTAGTGCAGCTTTTGCACCTAGATAAGATCCGCCGATACCAATAACTATAAGCAGGTCAGAATCTTCTTTTATTTTGTCTGCAGCTTTTTCGATACGGCTGAATTCTTCTTTATCGTAATCAGACGGCAGGTCTACCCATCCTAAAAATTCGTTACCTGGTCCAGTCTTTTCATGCAGGAGTGTATGTGCAGAAGTAACCTGTGGTTCCATGTTGCCTAGTTCGTCTTCATTGATAAATTTCCCTGTTACCATTGAGTGATCAAATTTAACTGTTGACATAAATACTATTCCTCCATTTAACTATTATTTATTTTTTATATAAGTAAGAACTGCGGAACACCTGAAAATTTCCATTGCTCCAAAGTAGAGATGACATTCTCTGAATGAACCCACGACAAATCCGTCTCTTCTAAAAGCAGATCATTAGGATCAGTTGCTTCTTCATCATCATAAAGAAACACAAAGAGTGGTATGCTGGTATTTTTCACAACCGCATTGGTCAGTTCGTTCAACTCCAGATAATCTATCTTAAACGACGCGACTTCCTTCAGACGGTCGATGACACTCGCCAATCCCGTCCGTTCAGGCTTTATTTGAGTAGCTAGAAAAGCATAGCCATCCTTTTCCTCGCTTACAAGAAATACATACCGTCCGTCTGTGTCTTTAACCATAATCGTGCATGCAACATAATGGTTTTCTCTCATCAAATCGATTAACACCCTTCTACGTATAAATTAATAAAAGATTAGCTACTGTTCTTTTGAGAATCAATTTCTTTCAGTGCATTTTCAACCCAATTCGGTAATTTTTCATCAATAGACTGGAACCCTTTGCCTGTTTTTCTTCCATATCTGGAGATGTTTCTTCTATTAGAAAAAGGATGAAATTTAGGCTTCTGCAGAGCGCGCAGTGACAAGCTGATTTTTTTGGAATGCTCATCGATATCCATGATGAGTACTTCTATTGTATCGCCTTTGTTAACGATGTCGGAAATTTCTTTAATATAGCCATGTTTAAGCTCCGATATATGAATCAAACCTTGTGTTTCTTCATCTATTGCGACAAACACACCATAAGGCTGAATCCCTATAACTTCACCTCTTACTTTTTGTCCAATCTTGTACACCATGAATTCCCCCTCCGTCATCATGGTTTCTCTTAAAATCATCATAGAACAGTATAGCATGAATAGAGGCATATTGGAAATTGAGATTGCGGTAAAGTATGGTTGATTTTTCCGGTCGTATAGCTAATACTTGAACTAAGTATTATTTCAACGGAGGAGCGATTGGATGGATTTTAACGTACTGATTAACCGTAAAGACACTGGCAGTATAAAGTGGGATAAAGCGGAACGACTTTTCGGAAGCACGGATGTTCTGCCAATGTGGGTAGCAGACATGGATTTTGACAACCCCGAACCCGTCAAAGAAGCCCTTATTAATATGGTGCGCAATGAAGCGCTCGGCTACACTTTTCCAAAAGATTCACTCTACCAGGCAGTTATAGACTGGCAGGCAAAGCATCACGGAATGGATTTGAAACGTAGTCATATCAGGTTTTCACCGGGTGTCTTGTCCTCCATTGCTGTAGCTGTTCAGGCTTTTACTGAAGAAGGAGACGGTGTGCTGATTCACGATCCGGTGTATACTCCTTTTTCCTCCATGGTAAAAAAGAATAATCGCAAAGTATTCCGGTCCGCTTTATTAACGCGTGATAAAAAGTACGTTATGAATTTTGAGGACATCGATAAGCAGATGGCTGAAAACAACATCAAACTGTTTATTCTAAGTAACCCCCATAATCCTGGAGGCCGGGTCTGGTCCAGAGAAGAACTGGATAAACTGGTCACCCTTTGTATCAAACACAATGTGCTACTCATCAGTGATGAAATTCACAGTGATCTTGTTTATGCTCCTAATGAAATGGTCTCACCAGTAACGCTGCGAGACGAATACAAAAAATGGGTCATCACGTTCCATTCAGCTACAAAAACCTTTAACCTGGCTGGTGTGAAAGCCTCATTCATCATCGTCCTCGATGGAAAACTAAAGGCAAAAATTAAAGCTGTCCAGCAGCAGACTGAATTGGATATCATCAACAGTTTTGGCATGTGTGCGACGGAAGCCGCTTTTAATCAGTCTAATGAATGGCACAGTGCACTGCTTCACTATTTAGATGAAAACCGGAAAGCCATTATCGATTTCTTTGAGAACGAGTTGCCTGATGTAGAGTTTATGGTCCCTGAATCAACCTATCTCTTCTGGTTTGATGCTTCTACTCTTAACATTGAGAGCAGCAAAATTAAGAAAGTTTTTGCCGAAATAGGAAAAATCGGCCTGAATGACGGGCTGAGTTATGGCTCTAACGCTCCTGAGTACATGCGTCTTAACTTCGCCGTACCGCGATCTGTTCTATTAGAAGGCTTGGCACGAATAAAAAAAGTTTTCGCTATTCACAAAGGCTGAATATTTATAACAGACTCTTACTCATAAATAAAACACTGGAACTGAATCACTATGCAAAAAGGCGATTACCGTTTTTTTCAGGTAATCGCCTTTTTGATTATCGAGCTCTGTCAGCCAGTATCAGACAACCGGTAATTCCCGCGTTATCTTCCAGTGCTGGCGGAACAATGTATTCATCCAAATCGGGTGTTTCAACGTATTCATTAAGCAGCTCAGCAAACTTCTGACGGATCAGCGGGAATAACTGCGACTGCTTCATGACGCCTCCGCCTAAAATGATTTTTTCTGGGCTCAATATGAGCGTGTAAGACATTAATGCTTGGGCAAGGTAGTCAGCTTCTATTTCCCAGACCTCATTCTGGTCTGATAACTCTTGAGCTTTCTTTCCGTAGCGCTTCTCAATTGCCGGTCCGGCTGCCAGGCCTTCCAGACAATCATTATGAAAAGGACAGTTTCCTCCATACGTGTCATTCTGGTGTCTGCGCACCAGCAAGTGACCCATTTCCGGATGGCCGAAGCCTTCAAGTGGTTTGCCATCTATAACAGCTCCACCACCGACTCCAGTCCCAACTGTTAAATACAGACAGGAATCTTTGCCAACCGCAGCGCCTTTGTTTAACTCACCAAGTGCCGCTGCATTAACATCCGTTGTCCAGCCGACCGGAACCTTATATCTGTCCTTCAATTGTCCGACAAAATCAGTATTCTGCCAGCCTGGCTTTGGGGTTGACGTCACGTAACCGTAAGTATTTGAGTTGGCATTGACATCTATGGGACCAAAAGACCCGACCCCTATGGCATCCAAATCATACTGATCAAAAAATTTAAATACATGTGCAAATGTTTCTTCAGGATTAGTAGTGGGAAAAGAAGCACGCTCAACAATGGATAAGTCCTCGTTGCTGACCGCTACAACAAATTTAGTTCCCCCTGCTTCTATAGCTCCTAACATGCAAACGCTCCTGTTCTCTAGTTAACTTTTATTTTTCTATTGAAACAGATTCAATAACGACATCTTTATTCGGCTTATCCATAGCATTTCTGTCTACTTTCTGAATAGCTTCAGCTACATCGTAACCGTCCACTACATGTCCAAATACTGTATGCTTCTGATCCAGCCAAGGCGTTCCGCCCTTTTCTTTGTAGGCAGTAATAATTTCTTCAGGAAAACCAGCATCTTCCAATTGCGATGCCATCTGTTCAGGAAGGTCACTCATCGTAACGATGAAGAACTGGCTGGAATTCGTATTGGGACCGGCATTAGCCATGGATAGTGCCCCTTTTAGGTTGAACAGAGACGAGCTGAATTCATCTTCAAATGATCCACCAAACAGACTGTCTCCTCCCATACCACTTCCAGTCGGGTCGCCACCCTGAATCATAAAGTTAGGAATAACCCGGTGAAAAATAACGCCGTCATAGTAACCTTTTTCTGCTAAGCCTACAAAGTTTTCTACTGTTTTAGGTGCTTCTTCAGGGAAGAGCTGTAACGTGATGTCCCCCATGTTTGTTTTAAGTGTCACTTTCGGACCAGTTGACTGTTCCAAGTTCAGTTGTGGAAATGTATTCATTAATAATTCCTCCTAAGTTATATCTCCATATAGTTTACCTTAGTTTGCCTGTTTTTCCAATAATTTTCCGAATGTAACACATTTTAATCAAACTTGCTGTTTATTCATGTTATTATTAAAGAGATTTTAACTCACAATAAAGGACGTTCTGTTATGACACTATTTAATAATTATCAGCTTATGGCAGCTTTTTCTGCCATCATCATTTCCCAGATCATTAAGATTCCCGTAGCTTTTATTTTAAAACGACCGTCTTCCATGGCTCTGGCCACTTCTACTGGCGGCATGCCCAGCTCCCACTCTGCAGGTGTTTCTGCTCTGATAACCAGTTTACTGATAGATTATGGTGTTCAGTCTCCTCTCGTTGCAGTAGCCTCCACTTTTGGCGTCATTGTCATTTTTGATTCGATGGGTGTCAGACGTCAAAGCGGCGAACACGGCATATTAATAAATGAACTCCTGGCTGATTTTGAAAATCTTCGCAAAACCTTTACGCATTATTCGCATCAGGATATACGTAAAATGGAGGAAGAAGAACGTCAATCCAGGGAATATTTAGGTCACAAGCCCATTGAAGTATTCTTCGGTATTCTATCAGGAATTGCCATTGCTTTAATTATCGGTTTGTTTTATTAAAAGAATTAGATGGAGGGTTAGTTTTGACAGTACCAGATGAACTTTACGACATTACTATTATCGGGGGTGGGCCCGTTGGCATGTTTGCCGCTTTCTATGCAGGGATGAGAAATGCAAAAACCAAACTCATTGAATCCTTGCCGGTATTGGGTGGTCAAGTGTCTCTCCTCTATCCGGAGAAAACCATATACGATGTAGGTGGTTATGCCGGAGTTACGGGGAAAGAACTCGTCCATCAGCTAACAGCCCAGATGCAGCATTTTGATCAGACGATTTGTCTAGATGAAGAAGTACTTGAAATTGAACAGCTGGATGAGTATCTATTTAAAATCAGAACGTCTCGTGGCGAACATTACTCTAAAACCATTATTGTTACAACTGGGCAAGGATCATTTCAACCGAGAAAACTGGCTTTACCCGATTCAGATAAGTATGAAGAAGATAATCTGCATTACATTGTCAAGGAACTGGATCAGTATAAAGATAAAACTGTCGTCATCTGTGGCGGGGGGGATACTGCTGTTGACTGGGCATTGACCTTGGAATCTATAGCTGAAAAAGTTATTTTAGTTCACCGCCGAGACCGCTTTAGAGCTCACCAAGGTACAGTGGAGATGCTGAAATCGTCAAGTGTGGAGATTCACACACCTTATATTCCCCACGAACTGATTGATGACAATGGAAAACTAAGTGCAGTCAGTTTTAAAGAACCACGCAGTGATAAAACAATTGAACTTGAGCTGGATTACTTTATTGTAAACTATGGTTTCATTTCTTCAGTGGGACCTGTAAAGAAATGGAACATTGATATGAAACAGACAGATATTGTGGTGAACTCCAAGATGGAAACGTCCGTTAAAGGAATTTATTCTGCAGGAGACTGCAACACCTTTGACGGCAAGCTAAAGCTGATTGCTACCGGTTTTGGAGAAGCCCCCACGGCTGTCAATCACGCCATTCACTCAATCTATCCAGAAGAACATGCCCAACCCATCCAAAGTACGAAACTGTCTTTTGAAGATTAATGCAGACAGAAAACTTATTAGGAGGAATTACAATGGTACAAAAAGGATCAGACTTACACAATTTTGCACTACAGCGCCTAAAAGAAAGAGGCGTGTCTCTTGATGAAATAGCCGAACTGGTATATGATCTTCAAAGACCCTACCTTTCTGACATTACAATGGACTTATGCATGGAAAATGTTCAAGCAGTCATGCGAAAAAGAGAAGTTCAAAACACCATTCTAACAGGAGTGGAACTGGATGTTCTCTGTGAAAAAGGGCTCTTGTCCAGTCCGTTGCAGGAAATTATAAAAGAGGATGAAGGCCTGTATGGAATTGATGAAATTCTTGCTTTATCCATCGTCAACGTATACGGCTCAATTGGCTTTACCAACTACGGCTACCTCGATAAGACTAAGCCTAAAGTTATTGCACGTCTGGATGACCATAAAAATACAAAGGAAACACATACCTTCCTGGATGATATCGTCGGAGCGATTGCAGCCGCAGCCGCGAGTCGACTTGCTCATGACAATCCGGAAATATCAGATGTAATGAAATAGTACAGTGACTAAACAAAAACGCGTAAGTAATAGAGACCATACTCTCTCTATTACTTACGCGTTTCTTTATTTGAATCCATTTTTTCTGGAATATCTGTAAAGGAAAATAAAAGCCCCTTCTGTCAGCAGAAAGAATAGGATAAAGCAGTACATAAAGAATTCCTGCGGCAGTGCTAATATAATCGGATCGGTAGCCGGGTTAAACAACCAGGCATCATTATTGAAAAAGATTTCATGAAACAGAACAAACATCCGGTTAAAATTCACGGTCAATAAAAACAGGAGTGCCGGCGGAACCAGGCTGGCAATGAAAAATGGCTTTTCTAAACTCCATAGTTTCCTGTTTCTCTTCACGTAACGCAGATAGAAAAAACTGCCGATTCCGGAGAGCAGAAGTATGCCGTAATTTAAGTAAAAGAGCAGCTTGACTTCCCAGAAATGAAATAAACCACTTTCGGAAGAAGGAAAATCAGGCATGTTCAGTTCCTGAATCCATGGAAAATGAAGATAGCGCAGCAGTACATGATAGTTTTCCACTAAAGTTCCAAATGATAGATTCAACTGCTCAGGCAGATCATGCAGCCAGGCTGTAGCGTAATAAAGAGGTGTAAATAAAATAACAAAACCGATGCTGGCAGTGATGATAAATAACACCAGGCTGGTCAATCCTGCAGTTTTCTTAACGAGACTCACCCTAAACGCTCCATTCATCAAGAGTAGCGACAACATGCGTAGGCTGATCAGCCACAGTATTCAGGTCTTCTTCTTTTGTGAAGCCTGTCAGCACAAGCAGCGTATCTATTCCATTATTTATACCGGCAAGAATATCTGTTTCATAGTTATCCCCTACCATCAATACATCCTTTTTATCCAAATTAAGTCTATTTAAAGCCGATTCCATAATAAAAGATTCAGGTTTACCGACGAATACTGGTTTGACACGAGTCGATTTCTCAATCAGAGCAACTATGGAACCTGCTCCAGGTACCAATCCTCTTTCATTAGGGAGGTTCGTATCTTTGTTTGTCGCAATAAAACTGGCTCCATTCTGTATCGCCAGACTGGCAGTGACACATTTCTCATAGGTCAGCTGTGTATCCAGACCGACTACAACATGATCGATATCCTCCTCAACCAAGTCACAACCTGTCTCTGTCAGTGCATGCCTTAACCCTTTCTCACCAACAACATACACTCTGTTGCCTTTTAAGGATTTCACATAATCCGCAGCTGCGAGCGAACTTGTGTAAACTTCTTCCGGCTTGGCCGGGACATTAAACTGCGCTTGTAATCGGATGGCTACTTCTTCAGGTGTACTTGTCGAATTGTTTGTCAGGAACAAATACGGTACTTGACTGTCTTTTAGACGCCTGATAAAGCCCGGTGCCTCTTTAATCGATTCTTTTCCCTTGTACATTGTTCCATCCAGATCAATCAAGTAACCTTTGTACGTGGTATCCATTATACTTGTGCCCCTCTACTTTTTCTTTCTTATTTGAAAACGTGTATTGCCTTTTTCATTCTTAACGTCCTGTACTTTTTCTTCTGTTTTCTTATCCGGCTTCTTATTTGGTTTGTTATCCGTACGGTTCTTTTTGGTAAATGGTTTATTTTTCTTCTTTTTATCAGCTGAAGGAGCATTCGATTGCTTATGACCGGAAGACTTAGCTTTCTCATTTTTATTTTTCTTGTAAGGCTTCTTCTTGCTCTTGTCCGACTGTCTTCGCTGGTTTGGTCGCGAAGAAGTTTTGTAATCAGTATCTGTATTGGGATAGGAGCGGTTTTTCTTTTTCGTCTCCAGACTCTCCAGAACAAAATAAGCACAGCCGAAACTGCAGTATTCCAGCAGGTAATCATCAAGGTGTGAGAATTTCATGTCTATCGGTGCTTTTTTATTGCTGTCATGATAGAAGCCTCTCAACCTTAACTTTCCATAAGACATGTCCCCAACAATATAGTCGTATTTTTCCAGTAAATCACTGTATCTTTCTTCCAGTAATTCCAAGTCCAGAGCGTCCCTGTAATTCGTTTTAATCTGATACTTATCCTCTTTGATCTGAAGCGTTTCGGAATCCAGCTTTTTTATCAGCTTTTCTTCTTTTATAATGGCTTCAATTTTATCTTCATCAATGGTTTCTTTATTTTTTTCATCATTTTTAGTCACTCTTGATCTTTCCTCTCTTTCTAAATTGTGGGCATCTCTTTCAAATAGTCCGCAACAATGGTTCTAAGAAACTCGGGACTAATCATACTTATTTCCTCACTGTAATTCAGTACAGGAAAGTACGAGACATACAGGAAATAATCCACTGTCACAACAGTATACTCCCTATCTTCCACTACTTTTTCACTATTAATATAGATCTCATCCTTATTGATAGCGATCTGTTCATAGCAGATATCACCGAAGACTTTTCCGCGAAAGCCAAAACCTTTTACAGAAAGATTTCTTAACTCGTTTTTCTGACTTTCCATTGAATGAATCAGACTGATGATGTGCTTCCCTGTCAGCTTGACCGTGACCAGGCGCATCGGGTGTGGGAGTGCTTCATGGAGCTGCTTGTAATTAAGGGCTCCTGCCGGCAGTTCATTTAAAAACAGGCCCGAGTTGATGACAGACGCATCTGCTTTGGAAAGCTTCATCATTGCTTCAAGAGTCAATGAAACAAAGTCCTTCTCACCATCCCCTTTGACTGTTAACGGTTCTGACAGTCGGGTAATGACCTGATTTTCCAGCAGGGTTTTCCCACGTTCGATATAGTCTGCTGTGGTCTCTTCCTCATCAGGAACTGGCGGCAGCTCACTGGCTGCTTCAATAACTTTTGCGGAGGAATGACAATGGCCGTCGTCATCCCACTCGAGAGTGACTTGCCCTATGTGTGTGCCGAATTTACCGGCACCGGCAATCATTGTATTGTTCACCTTTTCTCCTGAAGGTAGTAAGTGGTGCGTGTGCCCACCTAGAACTGCCAGCACATTGCTGAAACGAGAGGCTATTTTTCGATCTGTTCTCAGCCCAAGGTGACTCAGAATAATAAAGCCATCTACAGTGTCCTGATACTTTGTTATCATGGTCTGAATCGTTTCTATCGGATCCGCTACCTTCCAGCCAAGAGCAGTATAACTGGTCGGTAAGGGGATTGTACAGGCAATGATGCCCACTTTATAAGACTGTCCCACTTCTTTGATTAAAATTTCTTCTGCCCAATCAGGTTGTTTCCCTGTATCTGAATGAAATAAATTAGACAGAACAACTGGGAAATTGGCAGATGTGTATAATGTATTTAATTGTTCTTTTGTATTGCCCATACCTTCGTTATTTCCAATTGTAACGGCATCATAATTCGCTTCATTGAGTAAGTCTATAATTGCTTTACCATCTGTTGCTTCAGCAAGCGGATGGGTTCGGTCTGCTGCATCTCCGCAGTCAAACGCCAGAACGCTACCACTGTGGTCTTCACGTTTCACACTAGATAAGAAGGCAGCCATTCTCGGCCAGTAAGCTAATTGGGAATGAATATCGTTCGTATGGTATATTGTCAGTCTGTCCACTAATTTCTCCCTTGTACAGTCTCTACTTATTCTTCATTATAACTGTTCTACCTTTAATTAAAAGGCACGTCGAACTCAATCGCCGGTTTCTTGGAACGCCTCAAGACGACCTGCCCCTCTTTAGCGCTACCCTTAAACTTCAAAGCTCTGTAGTAAGCATCGTGATAAAATAGAAGCACCCACTGATTAGTCATTGCTTCAGGAAGCCATTTTTCTTTTGCCTCAATAGTGTCTAAGGGAACATCATCAAAGGCCGTAACCCAAAGCGGATTGATATGTGCGTGTGTCGGCAGGATGTCTGAAAAATGAACAGCCACATTGTCCCCATCTGTCAGCTTGACCAGACAGTGGCCAAAGCTGTGTCCGCCTGTATGAAATAATTCTATACCTTCGGCTGCCTCATAGTATGAATCAAAAATAACCACTTGGTCTTTTATTGTTTTCCAGTTGTCTTCCCAGTACGTGCCTTGTGTTCGTTTCCTAGGCTGCTGAATAGCTTCCCATTCTCTTCTTTCAACTATAATCTCTGCATTCGGAAAGGCAGAGATTAGTTTGTCGCCATTATTTTTAACCAGTCCAGCTACATGATCGAAATGAAGGTGGGTCATCAGAACCTTGTCTATCTGTTCCGGTGTCAGATTCAGCTCTGCCAAATCCTCTTCAATAGGAGACCCTTCTGCAGCACCAAAGTTTTTCAGTTGTTTTTCGGTCAAACGGTCTTTGCCGATTCCGCCATCTATCAGGTAATGTGCTCCCTCTTTTTCGACCAGCATCGGTTCAGTCACCAGCTCAATCTGATTCCTCTCATTGCAGGGGTACTTTCTGCTCCAGAGCGGTTTGGGAACTGGGCCAAACATAGCTCCCCCATCCATCTTCGTCACGCCTCCATTGAGCCATGTCACTTTGGTATTCCCTAGTTTCAATGTATCCATTATGAACTCCTTTCCATCTTACATAAGCGGTGCAAACAGCCTCAGGACACTGTTCCTCAGCCGTGTTGCAAATGATTCTGATAAGCTGTCCGCTTTAATTTCTTCACTTATACTTAAAGTCTCATCGATGTCTTCCTGTATCTCCTGTATCACTGGCCCGCCATAAAGGACCACTGCATTTTCAAAATGCAAATACAAACTGCGGTAGTCGAAATTAATTGTGCCAACCAGAGCAACTTCTTCATCGATCAGCACCATTTTTGCATGCATGAACCCACTGGTGTATTCATAAATGCGGGCCCCTGCATCAATTAACTCCTTGTAATAGGAGCGGGTAGTTAAATGAACTAGATACTTGTCCCATTGCTTTGGCGTGACGATTTTTACATCGACACCACTTTCAGCAGCCAGTATCAGGGCCGTTTCAAGGTTCTCATCCAATATAAGATAGGGTGTGAAAATAGTCACGGATTCTTTTGCGGCATGAATCAATTTTATGAAGACATGCTCCCCGTAATTTTTCTTGTCAGTTGGACTATCTGCAAAAGGCTGAACAAATGTGGTTCCAGTCTGATTAGCGGTTTCGCTAAACTCCGGCATCAGCTTTCTAATGGATTCTTCAGTTAAATCCGAGTCCATTGTTTCCCACAGTTCTAGGAAAATCAAGGTCAAGCCCCAGGCGCCTTTCCCTTCCAGCTTAATGCCGTTGTCTTTCCAGTGACCAAAGCGTTCAATCTCATTAATGTACTCATCCGCGATATTGACCCCGCCTGTAAAGGCCACTTTACCATCAATTGACAAAATTTTCCTGTGATCCCGGTTGTTATGAGACGAAGTGACAATCGGATGAAAAGGGTTATAGACACGTGTCTGAATCCCTTTTGCTTCGAGCTGCTTTACAATATCGGATGGCAGTGTAACAAAACTGCCGATGTCATCGAACATAATTCTGACGTCCACACCGCTAGCGGCCTTTTCACTCAGTAAGTCCAGCAAGGTCTGCCACATTTTCCCTTCGGCGACGATGAAAAATTCGAAGAATATATACTCTTCAGCCTCTACAATTGCCTTCTTCATTCCTTCAAAAAAATCTTCTCCTAATGGATAATAGGTCGTATTTGTCTCTTCATACAATGGATAATGACCGGAATGAGACAGGTAATGCATCAGTCGGCCATAATCTGGGTATTTCTTTTTAGCTGACTCCAGTATCTCTTCATCGACCGGATTAACCTTTCTATGTAAAGCATACAATGTTTCCAGCTTACTCTGCAGTTTTTTTGTCTGTGTCTGACGGTTAAACATGATATAAAAAAGGGTTCCGTATACAGGAAAAATAAGCACCTGCAGTATCCAGGTGATTTTGTATGCTTCCTTGCCTTTTTTCCAGACGACGTGCAGCGCTACTCCAATAGAAAGAAGCGTAAACAGCGTTTCCCAGAATAGGGAATAGCCTAAAGACTGGTTAATGACAAAACCAAATATTGTGAATTGCACGATGATTAGCAAGGCCAGCAGGACACGTCTTTTAAATAAATACATTAACCACTTTTTACTCACTGTTTCTCCTCCTCATACTCTATATAAGACTACCTTTTTTCATAAGATTTGTCACTAGTTCCTAAAGGGTTTTTGTTTTATAGCGTCTGGTTAATATGCTAAGCTGAAGTTAACTTATAATGAAAGGGGTTTACTTATGCAATCAGCAAGTAAGAAGACTATTTTCCTTTTTGTTTTTATTGTGCTCTCGGTCATCACACTGGTCGGATTAGTCCGTTCCGTTATTCCGGCATTTCCTGATCACAGCTTTTCAATGACAGTTGGCGTCTTAGCCTATCTTTCAATGGTAGCGATTGTACTGACATCAGAATGGAAACATTCCCTATTCAGCGCAGCAGCAGGATTTTCAGGCATCGTACTCATTGGGCTCCATCTACTCGCAGAAATGAGCCTCATAGCAGCCATTCGCTTCCCGGCCGTAACCAACCCATTTGGATATGCCGCTTTAGTAGCTTTCCTCATTGCAGTAATTATGAAAGGCTTAAGCTATATTGACCAATGGCAGAAAGTCAGACAGTATATTCATGGCGTGATAACTATAGGTATCGGTTTTATTTACTGGCATGTTGCTTCAATAGGTATAATCGCAACATCCTGGCTGTTCTTTATTCCCTTTACGTTACTACTCGCATGGACAGTGGTCCATTTTACTGCAGTTATCATTTTGGAGAAGAAGAAAGCTGCCTTACTTTAACTGAACATACATTTCAAAAAAATAATTATAGTCGAAAGGAACACACTGATAGCCAGAGTGTTCCTTTTTTTAATTTTATTGACAACGTCCTGTATCTCTTTTAAAGTTAAATTTAAATCAAATTTAAAGGAGTACGCATGGCTAAGAAATATTATGCAGTAAAAAAAGGCAGAAAGACAGGTGTGTTCTCCACTTGGGCTGACACACAAAAAGTCATCAGCGGGTTTTCGAACGCTGAATTTAAATCCTTTACTACAAAGGAAGAAGCAGAAAATTATGTGAACAATACACCCCAAACTATCGATACCACTGATCCCGAGCTGCTTTGCGCTTATGTTGACGGTTCGTTTGATAAAGCAACTAAACGCTACAGTTACGGTGTCGTTTTGATAAAAGACAATGCGATTCTGACAACTATAGCGAATGCCGACAATGATTCTGATTATGCCGACAGCTTTCAGATTGCCGGGGAATGTTTCGGCGCTTTGAATGCCATTAAATGGGCAATCAATCATGACTACGATCGTATCGTTATATTTTACGACTATCTGGGAATAGAAATGTGGGCAAAAGGAAACTGGCGAGCCAATAAACCCGTTTCTAAAGATTATGTTGCTCATTTTAAAAAGTTTGCAGCAAAAATAAAGGTAGATTTCGTCAAAGTCAAGGCACATTCTGGAGTAGAGTTTAACGAGCTTGCTGACCAGTTGGCAAAAGATGCTCTGAAATAGCTTTTCTATACACTCGATTACTTACACTCAATACTATAGGAAAACACGACTAGCCACCCTGATGAAAGAGTGATTAGTCGTGTTTTTTATGCTGATCTTAATACCAGTTAGAATTTTTAATGACCTTAACTACATTTTACAAGCCATCAATGCGTTTAATGTCTTCTTCATCAAGCTGGAAGTCTAAACTTTCAAGATTGGCCTGCTGATTGTCCGAATCATGTGATTTCGGTATGACAATCACCCCACGCTGTGTCTGATAACGCAGCAGTACTTGCGCCCAGGACTTGTCATACTTGTCTCCAATTTCAGCTAATACAGTTTGTTGTTCATCTGTGGCTTTCATCGGCCCCCAAGCTTGAGGTCTGATATCCGCCTTGAACATGTATTTAATCAGTTCGTTGTTCCATTCGGTTGGACTCGATTTGATCTGGTTGACTGCAGGCTTGACTGTCGCAAACTTATCCAGCGTTTCGAGGTGTTCAATTTTAAAATTAGATACACCTATTGATTTAATCTTACCCTTGCTGACGTACTCTTCTAAAACTTCCCATGTGAGACGCAGCTTTTCTTCATCTTCAATCGGCTTATGAATCAGATATAAATCAATATAGTCTGTCTGCAGATTCTCCAGACTCTTATCCAGCGTCTGTCTGACCGTCTCTTTGTCTTTAATGTAGTCATCGCCGACCGGTATTTTAGTCGTAATGTAAAATTCTTCTCTCGGCACACCGCTCTCCGCTATTGTCTTTCCAACGCCTGCTTCATTTCGATAGGAGATAGCCGTATCTATTAATCGATACCCTAAATTGATTGCAGATTCCAGCGCTTCAAAGTTCCCATTCAATTCGCCAGTGTACTCATTATTTACTTTTCCATAAGTATTTGTTCCAGTTCCAAGGTACGGTATTGAAATGCCATTATTTAAACGAACTTTTTCCACTCTACCTCTCCTCTTCTCTCATTTAACGCTTTAATTATAGCGTTGATTATACATCTACTTCAAGCAGTTTTTTCTTTAATGCTCCCATTTCCTCATTGCTTAATGTAATCCCTTTACTCATCTTGGAATGGTCCGGACTCCATTCTCTGATGTCAAATTTGGGCGGCCGGTCATTCCAGCTCACCAGGTTCAGTTCTTTTCGCCATCCTTTTGGGGACGTCGACAGTACAGCGAGATGTTCAAGCACCTCATAAGAAAGTTTATCCATCTACAACACTCCTTTCAAAATAGCGAGCCACTTCTTTCGGCTGATGGGCATCCGATCCTGTAGAAAATGAGATGTCCAGCCTTTGTGCCTCTCGAATCAGCTCTTCAGGCGGATAGGTCTCTCGGTAGTCTGCTTTATCCAGACCGGCAAAATTGTAATCCAGCTGATAGCCGTTTCGCTTCACCCTCTCCAGTACCTTTGTCCAGTTAATAGGGTCTTCAAAGGTATAGGCACGCTTGAATTTATTAATCAAAGTAATGTGGCCTATTTTTTTCGGCGTCTGTTCTCCAAAGGGGAGAGACAAGGCTTTATAGAGCGACTCTTCATACAGCTGATACAGCTTATCATAGCCAATCTTTTCGGCCTGCGTCAGAAATGCTTCTTTGCTGTAATCGATGCAAAAATATTCGTTAATGTCAATTTTTATAAAATGAACACTGAGAATAGAGTGCGGAATGGTCTGGGGGTACTGGTTCAAAAATTCCAGAGTCTCCTTCTCCTTCCCTTCTATATAATCAACTTCAAAGCCAGTGTTGATTTCAATACTCCCTTGATATTTTTCCTTTAGTCTCTGGCCTTCTTCTAAATAGTTACTCACGTCTTTTATCGACATTGCGCTGTCTTTTTCAGGTGTGGGATCTTCAATAACCAGTGGTGCATGCTCAGTAAAGGTCAGCTTCTGTAGTCCGTTGTTTATTGCCTCTTTGACATACTCTTCCATTAAATGTGGCGTTCCGTGAGGGCAATAATTCGTGTGCACATGATTGTCTTCCAGAACAGTTTCCTCCTTAATGTATATAATAACAAAAGATTCTTTAGTATTCTTCATTTTTATGTTAGAATTTTTTAATCGTTATGATACGTTCATTGTATCAAATTTCAAAAAAAATGGAAATGAGGAAACGGTTCATGCTATTCGACAAAAATAACCAGCATATAATTGATATGAAAAAGAAAGAATGGGAGTTTCTTCATCATTTTAATCACCTGGGTTATGACCTGCTTGACCTCTCAATTATCGAAGAGTTTAAATGGAACAAGCTATCTGAAGATGACTTGAAATCAATGACTAACCGCTACACATGGCAGTCGGCTTCTTCGCTTCTATCCCTTAGAAGTGACTGGACAGACGCTATTGTCCGTTACCGTAAACAATACAAGTTACAGACAGAAAAAATTGCTTATACAGGACCTGTCTACCCCTATAGTCAGGAGAAAATGCAGTTCGGAATAGAAGTCTTTACTGAAAATATTTCAGAACAGAAAAAATCTATGACTGATCTGGTAGACTTTATCCAGACTGGTCTGAAGCAGACGTTTTCCGTTGCTGTCATCAGCCATTACTCGCTGTTGAAAAAACTGCTCACTTACGAAGAACTGAATGATGACGAATTACTCTTCTTCCTTAAAGAAAGAAACCTGGACAGACTAAGCAGCAAACTTGGTTCTAACCACCCCGTTGTTGAGATTATGAGTCAGCCCGTGACTAATCAGCTAAGCTTTGCCAAAGAGCAGTATCCTGATTTAGAAGAACCGGTTGATGCCATTAACGAATGGATTCAGCTTCTTGAACAACAGACAATACCGACTGTGTACAGTGATTTATTTTCTCTACCTCCCCAGTCCTACTACAAGGGGATTTTTCTGCAGCTTTACACATCGCAGTCAATTGAACCTATTGTAACGGGCGGTCAGTATTCGAGTCCATCCAAAGCTTTTGGAATGGCGCTTAACCTCCCTCATCTCAACTGATTTATCTGCTACTAAACTTTTTTATAAGGAGAAACATTTATGATAACTATGGCATTATCTAAAGGACGACAATTAAAAGACTTTATAGCTTTTCTAAAGAGCAGAGACTTAACTCATTTAAGTGATGCGCTTGAATCAGTTTCAAGAGAACTGGTTGTGGAAACAGATACGATTCGTTTTTTACTGGTAAAAGGCGAAGATGTTCCCGTTTATGTTGAAGAGGGTGTCGCAGACCTGGGTATTACGGGCAGCGATGTGCTTTATGAACAGAAAAGACACATCAATAATTTGATGGATCTGCCTTTTGGCTACTGTCATTTTGCCTTGGCCGCTAAAGAACCTAAAGAGGTGTATCCGGTCGTCGCTACAAAATATGTACAGTTCACACAGAATTACTTTGATTCGATAAGGCAGCCTGTAAAAATCATCTACTTGAAGGGGTCAGTTGAACTGGCTGCCACAATCGATATGGCTGATGCTATTATGGATATTGTCCAGACCGGGACAACCTTGAGAGAGAATGGTCTGGAAGAACAAGTCCAGCTTGATGAAATCAATGCACGCCTTATTTCTAATAAACATGCATTTTTCTCTAAAAATGAAGAGATTCAAGATATTATCAATCAATTTAAAAAGCAGGTGCTGTGATGTATACGACTCAAACTTTTAAAGAAACGTTTAACGACATTAATGTGATTGACTGGGAGAAAACTAGCCAAGTTCTAACTATCATTCAGACGGTTCAAAAAAATGGGGATGCTGCTTTACGAGACTACAGCAAACAGTTTGATTCTGTTACCCTTGATAATTTTGAAATCCCCAAAGAGGAATGGATTAGTGCGTACGATTCCCTTGAACCGGCGCTTAAACAGGCAATGGAAACAGCTCATGACTCAATTGCACACTACCAGGAATCAATCAAGCTGACCGACAGTACTGGCGATGAGTTGTTTCAGAAAGTGCATCCACTGAATAAAGTGGGGGTTTATGTCCCAGGAGGAACGGCTCCTTTGCTATCGACCGTCCTCATGACTGCCGTCCTGGCAAAAGTCGCAGGCGTTCCTGAAATTGTCGTGACGACTCCTCCTCAAGAAAATGGGGTCCACCCTGCTTTACTGGCTGCCTGTCATATAGCTGGAGTAGATAAAGTCTTTCAGGTAGGCGGAGCGCAAGCCGTGGCAGCTTTGGCTTATGGAACGGAAACAATTCCCAAAGTCGATAAAATTGTCGGACCGGGTAACCAGTATGTCGCTTTAGCTAAAAAGCTTGTTTATGGCGATGTCGGTATTGATTCAATAGCCGGCCCTAGTGAAATTGTGGTGGTCGTTGATGAAACGAGCAACCCCAAATGGGTCGCCTATGATCTCCTTGCTCAAGCGGAACATGATGTAGAAGCACGCACATTTCTGATAAGCGAAGATGAAGAACAGCTCAAAGCCGTTCAGAACCATGTGAACGAGCTCGCCCGGAAACAGCCCCGCTACTCTATTATTGAAGAAAGTCTGGCTTCTCACCACTACAGCATATTGACCGCTTCTGAAAACGAAACGATTGAAATCGTCAATCTGATTGCCGGTGAACATGTTTCTATCCAGACGAAAAATGCTGAATCTTATATAGAAAAAATCACCACAGCCGGTGCTCTGTTTATTGGGGATTATTCTCCAGAAGCTATTGGTGATTATGTCGCCGGACCGAGTCATGTTCTTCCTACCGGAGGAACGGCCCGCTTCAGCAATGGCCTGACAGTTAACGATTTTCTGCGCACCAATTCCATTATTGCTTTAGATAAAAAAACATTTATTGAACTTGCGCCAAGCGGCATGCGAATGGCAGCAGAGGAAACACTTACTGCTCATTTTGATTCACTGGCGAGCAGATTGGAGGCAACACGATGATACGGATTGATAAGAACGAAAGTCCTTACAGAGCGTTAACCGATGATGAAATTGCCCAACTGGCAATTAACACTCATTTTAACCAGTATGCGGATGACGAGTATGTGGATTTACAAAAGAGCTACGCTGCTTTCAACAATCTGAATCCTGATTTGATTTCCTTTGCAAACGGGTCGGATGAATGGATACAGAAATCGATGATTGTGCTGGCTGATGGTCCAGTTCTTGTACTGGAACCTGATTTTGTCATGTACGAAGTATACGCCAAACAATTTAATCGCCCACTCACTAAAATCAACTGTCGGGAAGACTGGACATTTGACTATGAAGAAATCTACAACACAATTCGGGAGCTTAGACCATCCGTCTTTATTTTCTCTCAGCCCAATAATCCAATTGGAACTCTTCACCCTGCTGACTTTATTGAAAAAGCTGCAGAATTAATGAAAGAAGTAAACGGCTATCTGATTATTGATGAAGCATACGGGGAATTTAATCAGGAACCTACGGAGTATCCTGAAGGCGATCATGTGGTTCGTTTCCGCACGCTAAGCAAGGTTTATGGCCTGGCTGGTCTGCGTGTCGGTGTTGCAGTTGCGTCACAAGCAACTATAGACAAGCTGAACTCAATCGCTCATCCCTACCCTTTGAATACATTTTCACTGAATGTATCAAACTACCTGCTCAATCAGACTGAACGTCTGGAAGAGTTTATTGAATTGAACAGAACACTGTCCAGAAAACTGCTGCGTATTTTCAAGGAAGAAGTAGGTGATGTCATAAGTGTTATTGACAGCTCCACTAACTTTGTTTTAACCTATGGCGAAAAAGCAGTTGATTTGGGTGAATATGTAGTTAAAAATGGCTTTCTGCCGCGTATGTACCCTGAATCAGATAATGAAGCTTTGAGGAAAACGGTTCGTTATTCTATCGCCAAGGATGAACAGCTGAATCAGCTGCAGACAATACTGAAGGAATGGAGAAACTTACAATGATGATTAAAAAAGAGCGTCAGACTAAAGAAACTGCAATTAAATTGACTCTATCTAAGGGATTGAGTGATTCCCATATTGATACAGGAGTTGGTTTTCTCAATCATATGATTGATTTACTTGCGTTTCATGGTCATTTCGTCATTGACCTGTCAGTAGATGGGGATACTGATGTAGACGATCACCACACGACTGAAGATGTCGGTATTCTGCTTGGTCAGGCTATTGCGGAACTCTTCAGTGATAAAGAAGCCATTAACCGTTACGGTACAGCTTATGTCCCAATGGATGAGACCTTATCCAGGACTGTAGTTGATATCAGCGGTCGCCCTTACCTTCACTTTGAAGCTGATTTCTCCAGCCAGCAGGTTGGTTCTTTTGATGTTCAGCTCGTCCACGAGTTTTTCTATGCTCTGACTATCAATTCCCGACTGACGGTTCACATGGACCTGATTAGAGGCGGAAATACACATCACGAAATCGAGTCCCTGTTCAAATCATTTGCACAGGCTCTCAGGCATGCTTCAAGTCTTTCTGATATTTCGAGACTCCCTTCTTCAAAAGGAGTGATTGAAAAATGATTGCTCTTGTCGATTACGGATTAGGAAATATTGCCAACTTGACGAACGCCCTGGAATTTCTCGGCTATGACGTTGTGCTGACACATGACACCGAAGAACTTGAGCAGGCTGATCAGATTATTTTGCCTGGCGTCGGTCATTTTAAAGATGCTATGAACCGCTTGAATCAATTGGACCTGATTCCCGTACTAAACAGACTGAAAGAAGAAAAACCGTTTATTGGAATTTGTCTCGGCATGCAGTTGATGTTTGATTCCAGTGAAGAAGGCAACATTCAAGGATTAGGCTTTTTGCCCGGTGAAGTAAAAAAAATCACCGGCAGCCTTCCTGTTCCTCACTTAGGATGGAATAGACTGCAGTCAGTAGACCCTCTTCTGCAGGAAGATGTCTATTTTATTCATTCCTTTAAAGTTCATACCAATAAGAATGTTGTGGCTACAGCCTCCTATGATGATGATGTGGTCGCTATTGTGCAGAAAGACTCATTGATTGGAATCCAGTTTCACCCCGAAAAAAGTGGCGATAAGGGACTTGATATTTTAAATCAGGCACTAAAAGGCGGTTTTAATACATGATAGAATTATGGCCAGCAATTGATCTCATAGATAACCAAAGCGTTCGGCTGACAGAGGGAGACTACGCCACTGAGGAAAGAATGGCTCGCTCCCCACAGGAAGCTATCGCATTTTACAATAAATTTAAAGCTGTCAAGCGCATCCATATCGTTGACTTGATGGGTGCACTCAAACAAACTCCTGCAGAAAAAGAATTCATAAAAACACTGATTCAGTTAAGTGACTCACCAGTCGAAATTGGCGGCGGGATTCGTTCTGAAGAAACGATTGCCTACTATTTAGACAGCGGAGCCGAGTTTGTCATTGTAGGTACCCGTGGGTTGAAGGATTTGGACTGGCTAGCTGACATGACCTCTCTTTTTCCAGGTAAAATCTACCTGGGTCTGGATGCTAAAAAGGATCAGATAGCCGTTAACGGCTGGACTGAAGACGTCAACCGATCCATCTTCGAAGTAGCAGAAGATACTGCTCACTTGCCCTTGGGTGGGATTATTTATACCGATATTTCAAAGGACGGCAAAATGGCTGGACCCAATTTCCAGCTGACAAAAGAACTTGTTTCAGCTACCCCCCACCCTGTTACGGCTTCAGGTGGCATTCGCAGTCTGGAAGATATGAAACAGCTTGAAAAAGCCGGTGTGAAAGCCGCAATAGTCGGTAAAGCGGCAAATACTGAAGAGTTCTGGGAGGGAATCGAATAAATGATTAAGAAAAGAATTATTCCCTGTCTGGATGTAAAAGAAGGGCGCGTCGTTAAAGGTATTCAGTTTAAAGGCCTTCGCGATATCGGTGACCCCGTTGATCTGGCCAAGCGCTATAATGCTCGCGGGGCAGATGAACTGGTCTTCCTTGATATTTCTGCTACTGAAACCGGGAACGCTCTTATGATTGATGTTATTCGCCAGACAGCAAAAGAACTTTTCATCCCCATGACCATTGGTGGCGGACTGAAGTCTGTTGAGGACATTTCTGCAGTTCTGAATGCCGGTGCAGATAAAGTCAGCTTGAATTCAGCTGCTCTCAATAATCCGAGTCTGATTAATGAGACAAGTGAAAAGTTCGGTGCCCAGTGCATTTGTGTCGCTATTGATGCCAAATGGGAAGAAAGCGAACAGGACTGGTACTGCTACACGCACGGTGGGAAAAAGAAAACAGCTGTCAGGACCTTGGACTGGATCAAAGAAGTAGAAGAACGCGGCGCCGGTGAACTTCTGGTTACCAGCATGGACTATGACGGCATGCAGCAAGGCTTCGACCATAAGCTGCTGTCTCTTATCCAGCACACTGTTTCCATACCCGTGATTGCTTCGGGTGGCGCCGGTAGTGCTAAACACTTCGCTGACTTATTTGTTGAAACGGATGTTTCAGCAGGACTTGCAGCTTCTATTTTTCACGATGAAGACGTTACTATAGAAGAAGTAAAAGAATTGTGTGAATCGAAAGGAGTCAGCATGCGCCATGTCTAATTACGATACGCTTCACCCTGATTTTTCAAAAGGCCTGCTTCCAGTTATTCTCCAGCATTATGCTAATAAAGATGTGCGAATGATGGGGTATATGAACGAGGAAGCCTTTGAGCTGACCAAAAAAGACGAAGTCGTCTGGTTTTACTCACGCTCAAAAGACCGCTTATGGAAAAAAGGTGAATCCAGCGGTAACATACAAGTGGTCAAAGATATGCATCTTGACTGTGATCAGGATGCTTTATTGATACACATAGACCCTGCCGGACCAACCTGCCATACCGGATCTGAAAGCTGCTTTAACTTAAACCCTTCATTTACTTTAAAGGATATTGAAGCAACCATCAGCAACCGGGCTGCATCATCTGATGAAAAGTCCTACACTAATTACTTGCTGAACGAAGGCATGGACAAAATAGCCAAAAAGTTTGGTGAAGAAGCTTTTGAAGTCGTTATCGGTGCCAAAAACAAGGACAAAGAAGAAATCACAAATGAAGCCGCCGATGTCCTTTATCACCTAGGTGTTCTGCTGTACCACTCGGGTGTCTCCATTTCCGAAGTGGAAGATGTACTGTCAGCTCGTCATCAAAAGAACAACAATTTTAAGGGCGAACGTAAAACAGTACAGGATTGGTGAGTCCACGCCTCACTAATTACTCATCTTTCTGACGTATTCCAAGATATATTCAAGCAGCTTCAAGGTTGTCACACTGACTTCCCTGATGCTGCTTTTTTTGCACAATAACTATTATTAATACAATTAACTGTCCAAGATAATCCCCTTTTGAGGCTAACTATGCCTGCTTTTCTCTTACACTACTTTTATGCTGTTCCTTAATCCTTTCAGCAAATATTCTTTTGGAAATCCGTTATTCTATTTTATACCCATCCTAAAAAGTAAAGAATAACTAAATTAGTCTTTTCATTTATTGAAATAGCCATTTACATTATATACTATTAATAAGTTACGACTGAAAAACGGAGGAAAACAGAATGCCTAATCAGATCGACAGAGTGAAATCAGCTGAACGAGGAGCCAAAATAAGCATCAGTATCTATATAGTCCTTGCCCTAGTCAAAGTAATTTTAGGGAGTGAATTTCGATCTTCCTCATTATTAGCGGATGGCTTTAACAATTTAACAGATGTCATTTCATCAGTTACTGTTCTGATAGGACTGAAAACTGCACGGATGCCTGCAGATCATAACCACCCTTATGGACACTGGAAGGCAGAACCCATTGCCAGTCTCATCACTTCCTTTATAATGCTGCTGGTCGGTTTTCAAGTTCTGGAAAGCAGCATTACACGCATGATAACTGGTGAAATCACCCCACCAAATCAGTTAGCTGCCATCGTTTCAGTAGTCAGTACTATCATATTGTTCGCTTTATATCGCTATAATTTATCTTTAGCCAAGCGAGTCAACAGTGCTGGACTGAGAGCAGTCTCTAATAATAATCTGGCAGACAGTTTGACCAGTTTGGCAACTGCAGTAGCTATTATTGGATCCGCTTCTGGTTTAATCTGGCTTGACCGGGTGATGGCTGTTATTGTTTCTCTGATTATTATCAAAACGGGAATCGATGTTTTCAAAGAGAGCGTCTTTTCCTTATCTGACGGTTTTAAAGATAAACACCTGGCTGAATATAAAAAAGAAATAATCAAACTTCCTCAAGTTAAGGATGTTGCGTCAATTAAAGCCCGAATGTATGGAGCCAATACTTATGTTGACGTGACTATATTAGTAGACGGCAGCCTGACTGTTCAGGAAGGACATGATGTCACAGAGCACATAGAAAAAATGCTCTATGAAGAATTTGATGTCATGCACACTGATGTACACGTCGAGCCAGACAGCATCGAAAGTCAATTCAACAAAGAACAGATGTAAGCTCTTAAGGCTATTACTTGTATCTTATTTATACCATTATGTTTAAATAAGAACTGGAAGATTTTCTTATATTCAAATTATTAAAGAGGTATCAGACTGGCTTACATACCAGACTGATACCTCTTTTAGAAATAACGTTTTATATTTTCAGTTATGTTTTTTTAGAGATAACTTTGAAATTATGATTGACCGATGCTTTAATTGGAGAAAAATTGCTGAAGTAATCTCCAATCAGTTCATTCATGGGTATCGTCACTTCCCGTATTATTTTGGAGGCATCAAACATATGATAGTCTCCTCCACCAACTGCTCGGTATTGGTTAATAACCACTTCCAGCGAATCGTCCATTTCAACGGGCTTTTCTTTGTATAGCAGTTCTGTGATACGCTTACCTATAGGTTGAGATACATCAATCGTGTAATTAACCCCTTCGTACATATCGTAGTTGTACATTTGCGGCTTCGGATCCATAAATGCAGGATTGACAATAATTTGTCCCTCATCATTTAAATCAAAGTAGGATGCTGAGCGCTCTAGTGCAGCCTTAAAGTCCTGGCCGGTGATTTTCAGTACAGCAAGTGTGTTAGGATAAATGTAATTCAGTACGACGTCCCGCATCGTCACTTCAGAGGTAAACCCATTAACCTGATTATTGAAAAGCGCTGTTCCCGATATATCACACTCAGTATAATGCATTTGTACGCGCTGAACAAATTCCACATAAGGGTGCTCTGTCCGGCGGGCATCTTCCGCATCCTGGATAGTCATATCCCCTTCAACCTTTCCGATAGGCTGATCAAGCCAGTTTTCCACCTCTTCATTCACTGATGAAAAAGCATCAACTAATTCCTGTTGTACCGGAACGTTTTCAGTCGAAAGAACTTCCGGAACTGTATTGGAAAGCACATAAGCCCCATCTACTTCCTCAAATTCAAGCGTGACTTTGCCTAAGTATGTTCCTTTATCTCCAGGCATAACAACAGCCGTACCGTTGACTTTTTCAGCAATAACACGGTGCTGGTGGCCTGAGAGCAGCACATCGATTCCATCTACTTCATGAAGCAGCGCATACCCTTCATTCTCCCCTGTCTGAATTTCTGTTTCTTCTCCGGTCTTTAAATCTTTCTCAAACCCACCATGATAACTGACAATGACAACATCAGCCTGTTCCTTTAAATAAGGAACATATTCCTTTGCACTATCGACTGCAGACTTAAAGGATAAGCCTTCATAGTTTTCAGGGTGTTCCCAGTTTGGAATATAGGGAGTCGTTAAGCCTAAGACCGCTATCTTCAAACCGTCTCGCTCAAAAATTTTATAGGCCTCACCAAACGCCGGTTTATTCTGGCCGTTTAGGATATTGGCGCTCAGTATCGGAAACTCTGCCGCTCTCACTGCAGAATTTAAGTAATCTAAACCATAGTTGAACTCATGATTGCCAATCACTCCTGCATCAAACTGACATCTGTTTAACGCATCCATTATGACAGTAGCCTCTTTTTTCTGCTTTACTATATAATGCGTAAAGGGCGAACCCTGAATGACATCCCCATTTTCAATAGTTAATGAGGAACCATCAAGCTGCTTTCTTTCCTTTTCCAGCAGTGAGGCTAGTTTAAACAGGCCGAATGCCGCTTCCTGCTTACGCGTCTGGTAGTCTGTAGGGAACAAGTAGCCGTGCACATCACTTGTTTCAAATATCGTCAATGTTTTCATAATCGATTCCTTCCATACATTCCTTTTAGTTGTCTTCTCTGAGTATCTCAATCAGCAGTTCGGGATTATCTGTCATTATACCGTGGGCACCCAAATCTATCAGTTCTCTCATAGTTTCTTCATTGTTAATTGTCCAGTAGTACACTTCCATCCCCCGCTGTTCTGCCCCGCGAATCAATTTCCAGTCCGCCAGGTTGAAGCCTTCCTGCTCAGTTGGAAGCTGAAACGCATTTGCCGTGGGACGATAAAGGGCATTTGCAAAAGCTTTTTTTCTTATCACAAAATCCCTTGTCTCCTGTTCGCCTGCCCCGATAGCCACTGTGCCACCAGACACTTCATCAAAGCGCAAGTTAATGTCATGGTCAAAACTGGCGATTAATACAGTGTCATGTACGTCGTATTCTTCTATCAAGCGCCACATTTCCTGAATCATATCTTCATAACGATCTGGATCGTTGGTCGCCTTTAATTCAATCAGCTGACGCATGTGTCCAAACTCCTGAAAAACTTCCTCCACTGAAGGGATTTTAACACCACTTTCTCTATAGACCGCTTCCCCTTCTTCATTCTCAAAGTGGTAGCCGGCATCCAGCTCCTGTATTTCAGCCAGTGTCAGGTCATTTACCCGACCAGATCCATCTGTTGTCCTGTCCACGGTGTCATCATGAATGACGACCAGTTCTCCGTCAGCTGTAATAAACACGTCGTACTCCAGGATATCCACCCCTATAGACTCAGCGTGACTGAACGCTTCCAATGTATTTTCAGGAGCATGAATCAACCCACCTCTATGCGCAATTACAAGAGTTTCGTCACTACTTTGAACAAAAGCCGATTCACGTTCAGATGCAAAAGGATTAATAAACAGCAGCAGCCACACAAAAAACAGGAGGCCCAGTACGCCGCCAGTAAGTTTTAGTAGGAATTTCATATGTAAACCTCTCCTTCTATTATAGTAGTTACCAATTTTTTTATATTTTTAACATGTTTTAAAGCAACTAACGTTGCTCTGTCAATAAAAGTGCAAAAAGGCACCTCTTCCCCCCTTAATCTGATAAAATGAAGTTCACTAAAACAAA